>JALVAU010000276.1 GCA_027011025.1 Campylobacteraceae bacterium
CGCTATGAGTCCGCCTTTGCTTGCACTATAATTGACTTGTCCTACATTTCCTGTTTCGCCAATGATAGATGAGATATTTACTATAGCTCCATATCTCTTTTTATTCATCACTTTTAAAGCTTCTCTGCAACCAATAAAAGCAGAAGTTAGATTTACCTTCAGTACCGACTCAAAATCTTCAGTTTTCATTCTAATAGCTAACTTATCATTTGTAATACCTGCATTATTAACAAGATAAGATAATTCTCCATCAGACTCAACTATGGTCTTTATACTCTGGATAAAAGCCTGTTCATCAGCTATATCAAAACCGATAACAGCAGCAATACCGCCACTATTTTGAATCTCACTCTTAAGAGCGTCTGCCTCTTGGGGACGGGAACGATAGTTTATCCAAACCTTCAAACCATACTCGGCTAAGGTTAAGGCAATTTGTCTGCCGATACCACTTGCCGCGCCTGTAACTAAAACATTTTTACCTTTAAACTTCATATATATCCTTTTATATTATTACTCCACCGACTAAACTAGTGGTTCATCCATCTCTTTTGGGATTTCCAAACCCATCAATTTTAAAACTGTAGGAGCTACATTGTTTAGCCCTCCGTTTTTTACTTTTTTTATATCTTTGGCTTTAACAAAACAAAAAACATCAAAAGTTGTGTGATTTGTCAAAACTTCGCCTTTTTCGTTTTCCATTTGCTCACAATTTCCATGATCGCTTATCAAAATAAAAGAGTATTTTTGTTCGTCACACTCTTTTAGGATCCTTCCTATCTGTTTATCGACTGCCTCTACTGCCTCTACTGCTGCACTGTAATTTCCCGTATGACCAACCATATCACCATTTGCAAAATTTACCACTATAAAATCATAGCCTGCCTGCATAGATGTTAAAACTGCATCCCCCACCTCAACGCTACTCATTTGGGGTTTCAAGTCATAGGTAGCAACTTTTGGGCTGGGTATAAGCACTCTACTCTCTCCAATATCAGGCTCTTCGACACCACCATTTAAGAAAAAAGTTACATGTGCATATTTTTCAGTTTCAGCTATATGCATTTGCGATAATCCACTATCTGAAATCACATCTGCTAGTGTATTTTTTGGAGGGGTTGAGGGAAACATAACTTTAAATGGATAAGAAGCATCATACTCTGTTATCGTTATACTCGAAATTGCGCTCTTGTCTCTCTTAAATTCATTGAAATCTCGAATTCCTATGGAAGCAGATAATTCTCTCATCCTATCATTTCTAAAATTTGCAAAAATTACGCCATCATTTTCATTCATCCCTAGATAATCTGACATGCTAATTGGCTCTATAAACTCATCCGTGATATCTTTTGAGTAAGAGTCTTTTATATAATTTTGAGGACTTTTATCTGTTTTTTGTTTCGCATCTACTATCACATCATAAGCTCTTTTTACTCTATCCCATCTATTGTCTCTGTCCATCGCATAAAATCTTCCACAAATCGTAGCAATTTTTATATCTTTGTCACAAATATTCTCTAGCTGTTCAATAAAATCTATACCGGATGTTGGGCTTACATCTCTTCCGTCAGTTATAACATGTAAAAAAACTTTCTTGCCACTATCTTTTGCTATTTTTGCAAGAGCGATGATGTGATCTATATGAGAGTGAACACCACCATCACTAACCAATCCGATTATATGAATATCACCCTTAACTCCCAATATATCCTTTAGGGCTGGATTATTTTTGAGAGTATCCTCTTTTATAGCCAAAGAGATTTTTACAAGATTTTGATACATAACGCGCCCTGCACCTATGCACATATGACCTACTTCGCTATTCCCCATCTGCCCCTCGGGAAGTCCAACCGCGAGTCCGGAAGTTTTAATCAATGAATTTGGAACTTCTTTGAAAAGTTTATCATAAGTCGGTTTTTTAGCATTTGCAAAAGCATTTGCTCTTGAGTCCGGATTATATCCGATACCATCTGTAATAACAAGTATGGTTTTATTGCAATTCATAAATTTTTACCTTTTAAATACGCTTATAAGCAATATTTTACTAGAATTATACTTTCAATAAAATATAAATGGATTTTTTATGCTCTATTGGCTCTATCAAGCAACTCACATCAACATTTTTCAATACATCACTGTCCGTTCCGGTATTGCATTTTTTATCTCACTCTTTATAAGTATGTACCTTATGCCAAAATTTATAAAATGGGCAAAAAACAGAAATGCAAATCAACCCATATACTCTTTAGCACCACAAGGACACCAATTAAAAGGAAAAACTCCTACCATGGGCGGATTAGTAATTGTATTTGCAGCTCTCATAGCCATCCTTATATGTGTGAATTTAACAAACATATTTGCATTAGTAGGATTTGGTGTTATAACTCTATTTGGATTGATTGGCATAAAAGATGATATATCAAAAATAGTCGGTAAAAATAACAACTCCGGTTTAAGTGCAAAATTAAAATTTTCTCTACAATTTACCTCTGCACTTGTAATTTCATATTTCCTATATCAAAGCACCGTTTTAGACACAAGTCTATTTTTACCATTTTACAAACACCCTGTACTAGATATGCAGTGGTTTGCTGTTTTCTTTTGGGCTTTTGTTATGGTGTCATCAAGCAATGCGGTAAATCTCACTGATGGGTTGGATGGATTAGCAACAGTACCATCTATACTATCCATGCTTACCCTTGGTATATTTGTTTACATCAGTGGCCATGCTATACTTAGCGGATACCTGCTCTTACCAAAGATAAGTGGCATAGGTGAAGTAGTTATCATAGCTGCCTCCTTAATAGGTTCACTTGTGGGCTTTTTATGGTATAACTGCTACCCTGCTGAAGTATTTATGGGAGATAGCGGGAGTTTGAGTTTGGGGGCCTTTATAGGATATATGGCTATAATCTCAAAAAATGAATTTCTGCTCGTTCTTGTCGGCTTTGTTTTCGTACTAGAGACAATGTCGGTAATCTTGCAAGTCGGGAGTTTCAAAACCAGAAAAAAAAGGGTTTTTCTGATGGCACCTATTCATCACCATTTTGAGATAAAAGGCTGGGCTGAAAATAAGATAATAGTAAGATTTTGGATTATGGCTCTCATATCAAATATCATAGCATTAACGGCTCTTAAGATCAGATGATAACACTATTTGGACACGGAAAAACTACTAAAGCCATAGCAAAAAGATTTCAAAACTGCCAAATTTTTGACGACCATTTTAAAGAAAAAAGCTTCGATGAATTTGGCAATGAACTACTTCCGCCAAATGAATTTAATCCAAAAAATTCTGATATTCAAATACCAAGCCCTAGTTTTCCGCAAAATCATCCTCTTGTAAAAAAAGCAACAAATCTAGTAAGCGAATATGATTTTTTTGCAAAAGATATGCCATTTTCCATCTGGATAAGTGGAACTAATGGCAAAACAACTACCACCCAAATGTTGGATTTTATCTTCAAAGAAAGAGGTGCAGAGTGTGGAGGAAATATAGGAAATCCTCTTGCCAATTTAGATAAAAACAATAAATTATGGATACTAGAAACTAGCTCCTATATGCTCCATCAAACAAAAATAGCAACCCCGGATATATATCTACTTTTACCCGTAAAGCCTGATCATTTGAGTTGGCACGGTAGTTTTAAAGAGTATGAAAAGGCAAAACTGAGTCCATTAGAAAGAATGAGTGAAGGGAGTATAGCAATCATTCCCGAAGTTTATAAAGATATAAAAACTTCAGCCCATAAGATATTCTATGAAGATGAGTATGATTTGGCAAAAAAGATGGGTATCGATATAGAACAAGTAGCATTTCAAGCACCTTTTCTACTTGATGCTCTTTTGGCTCTTGCTTGTGAAAAAATACTTTTAAACTCAATTGATTATAAAAGGTTTAATAAATTTAAAACTGATGAGCATAAACTAGAGGAGTTCAAAGATAAATCAGGCAGAGTTTGGGTAAATGACTCTAAAGGTACAAATCTTGATGCAACACTCGAAGCTTTAAAAAGATACAAAGATAAAAATTTGATTTTGATCCTTGGAGGAGACGATAAAGGAGTGGACTTAACGCCTCTTTTTGATGCTATGAAACCTCTACATGTAAAGGTTTTTGCGATAGGTGCAAACACAGATAAAATAGTAAATTTTTGTCAAAAAATAGACAAAAAAGCCATAGCTAGCAAGTATCTTGAAAAAGCTATAGAAGAGATACAGAAGATTCATACAGACAAAACTACGGTTTTACTTTCGCCTGCTGCCTCTAGTTTGGATCAATTTAGCTCTTATATTGACCGTGGAAAATTATTTAAAAAATTAGCAAATAGCTAAAGGACACCTCTCATAACCCTAAAGTTTCAACTTAAGGCTTATCGGACAGTGATCACTACCTATGATATCATCATGAATTTGTGCGTCAATTATATTGTCCTTTAAATCACTTGAGACATAAAAATAGTCTATTCTCCATCCAACATTGTTTTTTCTTGCCCCTGCTCTGTAAGACCACCAAGAGTATCTATCTTTTATGTCACCATTTACATGTCTAAATGTATCTATATAGCCATTTGATAACAATTTATCTATCCACTCTCTTTCCATTTTTAAAAAACCTGATGTGTTTTCATTGGCTTTTGGACGAGCCAAGTCTATCTCTTTGTGAGCTGTATTTACATCTCCACAGATAATCAATGATTTTCCCTCTTTACGAAGTTTTTGACAATGAGTAAAAAATCTATCATAAAAAGCCATCTTGTAGGCTAGGCGCTCTTCATTTCTTTGTCCATTTGGAAAATAGACATTTAGAAAAACTATATTTTTATAGTGAAACTCATTGATTCTTCCTTCATCTAATATATCAACATTTTGTGCTATACCTGATTTTTCAGATGGTACAGAGCTAAAAAGTGCTACTCCTGATTGACCTTTTTTACTTGATGAGTTCACATGAACCTCACAAAAATTTTTCTCAAATATTGTTGATGGTATCTGCTCTTTTTGGGCTTTTATCTCCTGAAGTGCTAAAAAATCAACTTCTTTTTCATCTATCCACCTTAATGCTTCTTTTTTGTCAACTGCTCTTATGCCATTTACATTCCAAGATACAAAATTTAACTCTTCCATGTTATTACTCCATCAACCAAATGCATCAACTTTTGAAAAACATAGACTTGGTGAAATGTAAACAGAAAAATTTGCAGAACCTTACTATGCTAATTCAAAAAAATTTCTATTTACAGATTGTCGAGTATCTGTTTTCCCTTCGGGTGCTTTAGTTTTATCCATATATTTTTATGTATTCATTTGACTTCAGCTTAGCTAAGCCTTCATAAATCTGCTTTGTCTATGAAAAAAACTAAAACATCAAAAGCTGCTCTGTTTGGTCGATAGAGTAACAATACTATTTGTTTTTAACCAATATTTTAGTATCATTTAACAAAATTATTCATAAAAGGAAATGTAATGCGTATATTACTCAGTTTTGTATTGCTTGTCTCTTTTCTATTCGCTCAGGATATTGCGATAGTAAAGAAAGTTACAGGTAAAGTGTTTGCCAAGAGGTCAGAAAAAAATATCAGGTTAAATATCGGAAATAAGTTGCAAAAAGGAGATATTATAATTACCAAAAAAGATAGTTCGATTGGTGTAATATTTCATGATGGAACTCTTCTTTCCTTGGGTGAAAATAGTATATTGTCCGTTGACAAATACATATTTGAACCAGCTAATAAGAAATTTGCATTTGATATCAACATGAAGAAAGGGTTAGCGACTTTTGAATCCGGCAAAATCGGAAAGTTATCTCCAAATTCTGTACACTTCAATGTTCCAGAGGGCACTATTGGAATTCGTGGTACTAAATTTTATGTGGAGGTGAAATAATTATGGAAGTAGCAGTAATTTTAACATGGATAGGTATGATAGTTGCATCACTTATGCAAAGTCCAGTTCCGCATACTACAGTAGTATTGGTTGATAATGATAAATCACACAATGCAATTGTTGTGCAAACAAAAGCCGGTTTAGTTACAATTGATAAACCTGGAAATTATGTAAATCTAACTTCAGCAAAACAGAAACCAAGTGCTATAAAAACAATGAGTAAGGCAGAAATAGCTAAGAGATTCAAAAGTGCTATAAAAGCTCAACCTGCAAAACCTATACACATATATCTATATTTTCAAAACGGTACTAGTAAATTGACAAAAGAATCTTTAAGTCAACTCCCACACATATATAAACTCATAAAAGAGAGGGCTCCTTGTGATGTTAATATAATCGGACATACAGACACAACAGGCTCTCAAAAAGCAAACCTGAGACTTTCACTAAAAAGAGCAGAGGGAATAAAAAAATGGATACTGTCAAAAAACACAACCCTAAATAATTTAAAAGTTGAATCTTACGGAGAAAATGACCTTTTGGTTCCAACCCCAGACAATGTAGCTGAACCAAAAAATCGTACAGTTGAGCTTTTAATAAGATAAAGAAGTAAAAACAGTTGAAATATATCAAAATACTCTACGGAATTATTTTTATACTTTCCGTATATTTCACCACATATAAGAGTAATATAGCAGAGTATTTTGATTATAAATTTTTTGATATAGGCAGTATCCTAGTAAGCAATGATGAAAAAAAAATAGACTCTTCAGTCATTGTTGTAGATATAGATGAGAAAAGCTTAAGATACCTAGGTCAGTGGCCTTGGTCAAGATTGATTTTGGCAAAGCTTATGGAAAATATCCTAAGTGCAAAACCAACAAATATCGGTATGGATATAATCTTTCCCGAGAGAGACAAAACATCACTCATAGAAATATCAAGATTTTTTAAAAATTACTATTCTCAAGAGATAAAGATATCTGGTGCCAATAAACAGATGTATGACAATGACAAAGTATTTGCAGATGCCATAAAAAATGCTCAAGTAACAATGCCTGTATATATGACAAATAAAATCAATAGAAAATGCTACATCCCTGAAAAAAACAGACACAAACCTCAGAAGATTGATACAATGTATACTTCTGCTTATATGTTGTGTAATCTTGATATTTTACAGAAAAATAGTTCAAATATCGGTTTTATAAATGCTCAAGAAGACAAAGATGGAATACTCAGAAGAGTTCCTGCATTTATCAAATATAAAAATTACTATATTCCATCGTTTGCTTTAGCAAACCTTATGAATATAGACAATATTAAGGTGAGCAATAATTTGATATCCATACTTGGTCATAATTTCAAAACAGATAAAAATTCAAATATTTTACTTAATTTTTACGACAAACAAACATATCAACATATATCAGCCGTAGATATACTGTCAAACAACTTTGATAAAAAAAGACTATTAGGAAAATTTGTACTTATTGGCACTACCGCAGTAGGACTGCATGATAGATATGTAGCTACTTCAGGAGACATTATCCCCGGTATCTATGTACATGCTACCATAATAGACAATATATTGCACGATTCGACTATATACCAACCAAGATATTTAAAGTCTTTAAATTATATAATTGCTTTTTTTCTATCTTTAACTCTTTTAATTCTAATTTATAAGAAATTCTATATGTCTTTTATATTACTGTTTTTAGGTCCAACGATACTATATCTTGCACTAGGACTTTTT
>JALVAU010000277.1 GCA_027011025.1 Campylobacteraceae bacterium
CTCTTCCCATTCATCGAGTGAGTGAGCCTGTATATCTCTCTTTTCTCGCACAAACCAAAGGGCTTTGTCGTGCCATTTCATCCGTTTTAGATCTGAGGCAAATTTTTCTGCTTTTTGTGGGTGTCCTATGCTCATTTTAGTCCCCTTGCAAGAATTTGACCTATATAGATGGTTTGTATAGGCAGTTTTTCTCTATCTATGATGCCTTGCATGTGCATAAGACAGGACATATCTACTCCGGTTATATACTCACTTCCGGCATCCAAATGATCTTGCACTCTAGATCTACCCATCGCTATACTCATAGCCTCTTCACTAACAGCGAAGGTGCCCCCAAAACCGCAACACTCGTCATTTCTTTTAAGAGTAGAGTATGAGATTCCCTCAACCATATCCAAGATATTTTTGATTTTAGAAAACGGAGCAACATTTCTTTCGCTCATACTTGCAAGTCCCAACTCTCTGTGAGCATGGCAGGAATTGTGGATTCCAACCTTGTGGGGAAAGCTTACATGTAGAGCTTTTGGTTTGATGATATCGTGTATAAACTCTATGAGTTCATAAGTGTTATCTCGTATATGATTAAAGCCATCCATACCCTCTAAAAATTGTGCATAATTGTATCTGACCATACTGACACAACTCCCGCTAGGTGCTACTATATAGTCATATTTTTTAAATATATTTAAAAATCTTTTGGCTAGTATTGCTGTTTCATGCGCACAGCCTGTATTTGCTTGAGCCTGCCCGCAACAAGTTTGCTCCATGGGATACTCTACATCCAATCCAAAACTCTCTAAGATTCTCAATGTATCCATGGATGCTTCAGGATATAGTTCATTCATAAAACAGGGTATAAAAAGACCAATTTTGCTCATTTGGCTCTCCTAGGAAGAAAATCTATTATAATATTAACTGATGTGTATAAGATATGTATGACAAATGGAGATTTTTATCCTAATGTTGATTGTAGTAAAAATTCTATCAGAAGTGTTCCTATGGTTAAGGATAAAATTATGATAATGATTGGAAGAGCTTTTTTCACTATCTCTTACCTTTGAGTAAAAGCAAGTTTTAGTGCTAAGAGTGCAAAGACACTGCCTGCTATCTTGTTTAGGATATTTTCACCATTTTTCGTTTTGTTAAACCAAGAGCCTATCTTTGCAGCAAGGAGGCTAATTGAGCCAAAGACGACAAGAGCGCAAAGTATAAAAATGAAGCCTAATAAAAAAATCTGTAAAGTAAAATTTCCATTTTGTGGGCTTGTAAATTGTGGTAAAAATGCTAGAAAGAAAACTGATACTTTAGGGTTTGTTATATTCATAAATATCCCTCTTTTGTAGAGTTTTGCTAGACTCAACTCTTTTTTATCTGCTCTGAAGTGGTGTGAAGTTGAACTTTTAAATGAAAGATATGCAAGATATAAAAGATATGCTGCACCGATGTATTTTAGTATATCAAATGCAAGTTGTGAGGTTTGAAATATAGCTGCAACCCCGAGGGCTACAGCAGTAGTGTGAAAAATCAAGCCCGTACAAAGTCCAAGCGTAACAAATATTCCGGGCTTTGCACCCTTGCTCATGGATTGGGTTAGTACAAAGATATTATCAGGTCCCGGAGCTAGAGCTAAAAGCACCGAAGCGGTTATAAAAAGTATGAGAGTATCAAATGGTATCACTATTTTTTCCTTTTATTATTACTCAACCGACTAAATACATCAACTTTTGATGTTTTAGTTTTACTCATAGACGAGGCAGATTTATGAAGGCTTAGCCAAAGCTTAAGTTAAATAAATCTAACGAAGTATATGAGCAAAACTAAAGCACCCAAAGGGAAAACAGATACTTAGTAATCTGTAAACAGAAAAATTCTTGAATTAGTCACAACTAGTCCTACAAATTTTTCTGTTCACATCTTACCAAGTCTCTGTTTTTCAAAAATTGGTGTATTTAGTCGGTGGAGTAATGAGTTCTTATTTTACCATTTTAAGAAGTTACTTACAAGGTCTCAAGGTTTAAAAACTACTTTTTGATAATTTAAAACGATGATAAATATAAAGTTTATTAAATTTATATTTATCATTTAACTTTCTTGATAGTATTGCTATAAAGTATG
>JALVAU010000278.1 GCA_027011025.1 Campylobacteraceae bacterium
ATTGTATCTACTCTCTCTTTTATAAAATAGTTAGCATCATTTGGAGTAAATGACCAAGCAACATTTTTGAGCATACCATAATCATTCAAATCATCTCCTATGGCTGCTACATTTTCATAAGTAAGTTTTTCATTTATCAATATTTCATCTAGTTTTTCAATTTTGTTTTTTACACCCTGATAGAGATAAGATATACCAAGCTCTTTTGCCCTTTTTTCTACAATCTTTGAACTTCTTCCCGTAATAATAGCACACTTATAGCCTAATTTAATCCAAGATACTATGGCCAAACCATCTTTAACATTAAAGCTCTTGTGCTCATTTCCATCATTTGAGTATGTAATAGCTCCATTTGTCAAACAGCCATCTACATCAAAGACCAACAGTCGAATCATAATACACCTTTTGTACTAGGAGTGCCCACCCTATCGTTCTTAATCAAAGCTCTTCTTAAACCGACTGCAAAAGCCTTAAAAGCAGCTTCAACTATATGGTGTCTATTTTTACCTCTTCTCTTTATTATATGCAAACTTATACCGGCATTTGTAGCAACAGCTCTAAAAAATTCCTCACAAAGTTCCACATCAAAACTACCTATCACTCCTTCAATACCAAGTTCATAAACAAGATAGGCACGATTACTCAAATCCATATCACACTCAACTGCTGCTTCGTCCATAACAATAACGCTATTTGAATATCTCTCAACATTTTGCAAAGGATACAGAGCCTCTTTTAGCAAGAGACCCAAAACTATACCTACATCCTCGACACTGTGATGATAATCTACATGTAAATCACCCCGACATATAATACTAAGATCTATCAGTGAGTGTTTTGAAAATGCCTCTAACATGTGATCAAAAAAACCGATACCTGTTTGTATATCCGATATACCCTTGCCCTCTAAATTTATCTCCATCTCTATATTTGTCTCTTTTGTGATTCTCTTTAACTCTTTTTTCATCTTTTCTCCTTAATTCCCAACGATAAATGCCCCTGCAAACATACCTTTAGCTATAAAATCTCTAGCCTCATTTTCACTTTTAAATCCGCTCAAATAGACTCTATATATAGGAGCATTATCGAGCATATATTTTTTTATTATAGAGTTATACCTATCAAGAACAAGTGCATATCTTCTTGCATATCTTTTAGCTCCATCACTTTTTCTAAATGCTCCGATTTGTACCATGTAGCTACTTAGACGGACTGTTTCTATTTTTGCTTTACCTCTAGTAACCAATCCACCAAATCCTATGACTTGTATTCTAACAGGTGCGGTTCCTCTGGCTACTACACCAAGTTTTGAAGCAGCCGCATAGGAGAGATCTATAATTCTTGTTTTTACAAATGGTCCTCTGTCATTTATTCTTACAACTGCACTTCTAGAGTTATTTAGATTTGTAACTCTAAGCATCGTATTCATCGGCAAAGTTTTATGTGCAGCTGTCATATCATACATATTATAATATTCACCGTTTGAAGTTCTTTTTCCATGAAAATCTTTTCCATACCAACTAGCAACTCCACTAAAAGTATCACCTATGCTGACTGTTGTAGGATAGTAAGTTTTACCGCCAACCCTGTATGGTCTCATAGTTGCTCTGTGCATAGAGTTGGAGTTATTTATTTTTACATTTTTAGGAGTAGTAAAATTCTTATTGTATTTAGGATATGCTCTGTAGCTTTTACTACTACAACCTGTAAGTATAACTAAAAAGCTAATTATCAGAACATAGCTAATTGATTTGAGGTATAACAATTTTTTCACCAACTTTAATCATAGAGTTTTTTTTATGATTTGACTTAATGATGTCGTTTACAGCCACTTTAAATCTTTTTGATATTCGGCTAATAGTATCGCCTTTTTTGATAACATAACTTACAACAGCTGGTTTTAGAGATGGGATCACCAAAGACTGCCTTATGTGCAATCTATTTGATTTAAGATTATTAAACTCTTTGAGTACTCTATAACTTATTCCATATTTTCTGCTGATTTTATATAGAGAATCTCCTCTCTTTACCCTATAAACATAAAATTTACTTTTTGATTTACTTGGCTTAAAATTCTGCTTAAAGGTAGCTTGTTTATCATAAGGAATATAT
>JALVAU010000279.1 GCA_027011025.1 Campylobacteraceae bacterium
TGGAGTGTTTAATTCATGCGTTGTATCTTTTATAAATCTATCTAGCAGTGCTATTGCCTCACGCATCGGTCTTAGCAATAGATAGAGCAAGAAATAACCCATCAAGAGCATAACAAAAAGAATAACCCCTCCATAGATCAAAAGTGTATGATAAACACGATTTTTCCAAAGATTGTCATCTTTTATCTCAATCACCACATATTTTGCCCCTAAGTAGTATGACTCTAGCTCTTTTATATAAAATATATTACCATTTTGCAAGTATATATCTTCATTTAAATCTACTTTATTGCTATCTAAAAGAGAAAATATCTTTGTATAGACACTATCATAAATAGCAGATTTAAACCTCTTGTCTCTTGGGTAAATTCTTGGCACTTTATCAAAGTTTACATGTAGATATTTTAATTTTTTTATCTCATCATTTGCATATTTTGAAAACTCAAGTCTTTTATCTTTTAGCATCAAATCTTTTTGGGTATTAAAATAAAATATAGCCATAAGCAACAGCACTATTATAGTAAAAAAGATATAGAGTATAAAAAACGAAAGAAGTGTCTTTTTTTCACTTGAGCGTAAATTTATATCCCAGTTTTTTAATACTGACAATTTTCTCTTTTCCTATCAATTTTCTTAAATTTTTTATATAAGTTCTAAGTGCACTATCGCTACTAACCTCATCATAACTCCAAAGAGTATCATAGATAACACTATGAGGTATGATTTCATCTTTTCTTTGGAGAAAAAGCTTTAACAGCAGGGCTTCTTTATTTTGAATTCTAACGATTTTACCACTCACAATTAGCTCATTTGTTAGCATATCATACTCTATATCGTTAGAGATTTTTATCAACTCTTTATTTACATGTGAAAACTCTCTCTTAAGTAGAGTCTGAACCCTAAAAAGTAGCTCCCTTAGCTCAAAAGGTTTTTTGAGATAATCATCACAACCACTTTTATATCCAACCTCCAAATCATCTATCCTGTTTAGAGATGTTACAAATATAGCAGGAACACTATCATCCTCTTTTCTCGCATTTTTTAGTAGTTCAAAACCATTTAGACCGGGGACATTGACATCGAGCAAATACAAATCATAAGAGTTCTCATACATAAGCTCTTGAGCCTCATCTCCGTCATAAGCACTCTCTACACCATAGCCCTCCTCTTCTAAAAACTCCGATATAGTTTCATTTAGATTTACATCATCTTCGAGTAAAAATATTTTTGCTTTTGCTGTTTTCATTATCTTTTTTTCTTTAGATTTTTGATATATATCATCTTCTCTTTTTTGCTCATAGTAGCAACTCTTTGTTTTAGCTCACTTTCAAAAGCCACCTTGTTTTTAGGGGGAACATAGCCCATCATCGCCAAAAGCTCCTCAGTGCTCATAGAGGAGTAGTCAACTTTTGCAAAAAGTATGCTTGTTAAAATTAAAAAATATATGATTTTTATCATCTTAGATTCACCTTATGTCATTATTTCCAAATATGCACTGATATGACCTATCACATAATTCAATATCTTCTCATCCTCTTGATCGAAATTTGAATCTCCATCTACTTTATTTATAAGTTGCATAACACCCAAAATATCTCCATCATATCCCAATATAGGTACAGCCAATAGTGAGTTCGTAGTATATCCGCTTCCAATATCAATAAGATTACCAAATTTCTTATTTTTTTTCATATCATTTACTATGACTATTTTTTTAGTTTTGAAAACTTCCCCTACTACCCCTTTATTGTAGGGAACTTCTATGTAGCTAACACCGTCTATATAGACAGACCACATGCTCTTGCAATCTTTATCATACAAAAAAATGGTACATCTATCTACCTTTAGTATATCTTTAATAGTGTCAGATATAATTTTAATTCTTTTTGAAAAGTCATTTTCTAGCACTAATTTTTCATTTAGCTCCAGTAATCTGTTTAGTCTTCTTTCACTGATTTTTCTAGCCATGATATCACTTCTTTATTTAGTTTTTGTACTATTTTATTGTATGCTTTTATAGCTCCTAGAGCATCTACACTTTTACAAACCCGCCTATATGAAAAATCTTTGGAGTCTATCAATTTTGATGTTTTATAATCTATCAAATAG
>JALVAU010000280.1 GCA_027011025.1 Campylobacteraceae bacterium
ATTTTTATGCTGTCTATAGTAACTTGTGATATTATTGGTGAAAATTGCCTTCATCCCTTTTTTTAAATGGTGTTTAAAAAAAAACCAATCAACCGCAACTATATCTTTTGGAAATACTATTTTTTCTATTTTTTCTATCTTTATAGCCGTATTGGTCATACCAAAAATATTTTTATCTTCTATAAATTTAAAATCAATTATGGTGTCATTTTTAACTCTGTTTGATATGTAGTTATTGCAAAGAATTTTCCCATTGCTACATAGCGACAAGTCATTGACAACTATGTCATAATGGCTCAAGAAGTCTATCGTCTTTTCTACTCTGTCTTTAGAAAAATAGTCATCACTATCACCAAATATCAAAATATCATAAGCATTATCTATGGCATAGTTTATGCCAAATTCTCTATTTTTTGCAGGAGTATTTGAATAGATAAGCTTTTTTATGTTTAGATTTGGGTATCTACTTATAATTTTATCAAAATCTTTAAATCCATCATTAACAACAACAGTATCAAACTCTTTATATGTCTGATTTTGTAAAGATGTAAAAAACTCATCTAAAAAATACTCTGGCATAGGAAAGATTGTTGTTAAAAAAGCTACTTTTTTCACTTTGTTAAACTTCCTGCTTTTACAAATCCATCAACTTTTACATACTCTTTTGAAACTGCCCCACTTCCAAAAAAACTCTCTTTTAAAACCTCAACTCCACCATTAACGATGGCTCCTGTAGAGATGTGAGTATGTTTATGTATAGTTGCATCATGTTCCACTAGGGCTTTTGAGTTTATGATACAGTTTTCTTCTACGGTAGCGTTGGCATTAACTAGAGCATGGTGCATTATGATAGTCCCTTCTTTTATAATGCTATGTTTAGATACATAAGCCAAGGGAGAGACAATAGTGGCTATTTTAGCTTTATAATTTTTTAAAAGTTTGTAGATTTCTACTCTTTTTTCAGCTGTTTTTATTTGACCTATAGTGATAAAAAAATAGTAATCTTCTTTGACTAGTTCTTCTATGTAAGTGTCGTCTTGATTAATGATAGGATACCCTAAGAGCGAGCCATTTTTGTGTGGGTCTAGTATGCCTGAAATCTCATATTTGCCAGCCTGTTCTATGACATCTATACAGGATTTGCAGTGACCCCCTGCTCCTATTAGGATTAGCTTTTTTTTATACATTTTCCAGCCAATACTTCATGAATGGGTCGATAAGATAGTATTTGTCATTTTTCTTATCAATAACATCTTTTTTTATGAGTGACTCTAGCGTACTCTTTAGTGTGCTTGCACTAAGAGTTAAATCACTTAAATTTTCATTTGCATATAAGCGTTCGCCGTTTTTTTGAACTATGTATTTTAAAGTACTTTTTTGATTTGGCGTCAGATTTGTCCATACTAAACTGTATATATCGCTTTCTCTTTCTAGCATCAGGGCTATAGAGTTTCGCACTATCTTTTCATCTACTTTATCTTTTGTGCCATTCCATACAAAATACATAAGTTGTTGCATGTAGTATGGATAGCCTAGTGTTATTTCAAAGCATTTTTTGATGAGACTATCTTCTATATATTTATCACTAATTGAAAATTTGTTGCTTATAAATTTTATCCATTCTGCCTCTTTTATCTCATTTATGTTTAGATGTTTTACTGATTTGTAAAATGCTCTATCTTTATCGTTAAACATTTTAGTTAATATCGATTTTCTGCTTCCACTAAAGAGATATGACACACTGCGTGAATGAGTCTGTATGGCGCTTCTTAGTTTTTTCTCTATTTTTAACTGTTCTACTTCTTGAAATTCATCAAATATGACTACTACTTTTTTATTAAATTTTTTTGCATAAAGATATGGTAGATTTAAAATATCTTCAAAGGCATGTTGCTCCTCTTTTTTATTTAATGTCAATCCATAACTTATGTCTGAATCAGAAGATATGTTCATGGTTATATTTGGCCGTATTTTAAATACATTTTTAAAAAGAGCTAGTATCTTATCTGTTGATGATTCAAAACTGTTTGCAAGTAGATTAAAGTATTTTTGCATAAACTCATCTACGCTTGAGACTGTGAACATATCAAAATAAATTACAACA
>JALVAU010000281.1 GCA_027011025.1 Campylobacteraceae bacterium
TATATATACATTCTTCAAAAGGTATAAACATACAATAGATAGTGTTGTTTTTTCAAGATATCGGCTTGCAAACAAATACTCCTTGAAAGTAAGAGGGTATCCAAGAGCTATACATGTACTGAAGTTTTATCTTGGGGGCAACAGAGTAACACTCTATATAAATCATTGGCCGGCATATAAGCATGGGTACAAGGCTAGAGTTGCTTATGCTAAAAAACTCAAAGAGAGCATAAATCCAAAAGAGGAAAATATAATACTAGGTGACTTCAATACTCCGTTTAGAGTTACAAAAGATGGCTGGGGAAAGAGTCTGAGAAAAATTTTAAAAGCAGGAACTTTTGATAATGACTTGTATGATCTATGGTATGAAGTTCCATCAACTCTAAGATATACACATGTTTTTGGTAGAATTAAAAATGCACTAGACCACATCATAGTATCAAAAAATTTATTTGATGACAAAGGAGTAGAGTATAAAACAGGCTCATTTGGTGTTTTTAGAAAAAAGTATTTGCTAGATAAGTATGGTTATCCAAAAAGGTGGAAATTAACAAAGAAAAAAGTTCATTTAGGTATAGGATACTCTGATCATTTACCTATATATGCCATTTTCCAGACCAAGCCATATAGTAAAAAAGATATAAAGAGTGTTAGTATCAGCTATCTTAAACACATGTTTAATGACCTTATGCCTGTTATCTTAAAAAATGTAGAGGCGATAAGAGTTGATAAGTATGGAGTAACGATAGCGGATGATAAAGATAGGATAATTATCTATCTTCCTGATGACAAATTTGAAAAGGGTAAGAGGTATGATATCTTAGTGAAAAAAATAGGAAAATATCATAGAAATATAGAGATAAAACTCTGCAAAATCATAAGAAAAGTTGGAAAATAATGTTTGATAATATAATGTTAGGTGCATTTGTACTCTTTATGATATGGATAATGATAGGCTTTTTTAAGCAGATGGAGAGAAGAAAAGAAGAGAGAGAAGAGGACGAACAAGTTGGCAAGTGAACTTATTTTGAGGCAATAATACAAAAAGAATTTTTACAATATAAAAGCTCAAGTAAGATTTTTTATTTACTCTAAGTCAAATTTCTGATAATGAGTCCATGGAATAATGATAAGCTTTAAGAGATAGCTTTGATTGTAGTGAAACTGCAAAGTCTTTGGAGTTGTTCATTTCATAGATTTTAAAACTATTTAAAAGCCAAACCGACTTTTAATATATTATATGAGTGCAAAAAACTTCCTTGTAGTTAAACTGCAAGGAAGTAGATATTTTATGCTAAGAGAGCAGAATCATCTAATGCCTGTGAAAAAGCTGCCAAATGGTGTTCGCTTCCAGTTTCTAAGTGTGAAAAAACACCAACAAGTGCAACATTAGTATCACTCGAATCAATATACTCTTGTAAATCAGCTATATCTTGATTTTCAATTGTAACACCAACATTTAGGGCATCTTCTAAAGAAGTTGAACCCTGTTCAATGAGAGTATTGTATAGGCTTTGTAGCTCTTCATTTGCAAATTCACCCGCATCTAGATTTTGTAAATCAGATATATCTACACCATTATTTACTAAAACACTTTCAATTGTGCTTAGATGAACCTGCTCTGCATCGGAAATTTTATCAAAAATTGCTAAATCGTATTGATCTTCTAGGCTGTCATAAACATCCATTGCTAACTTTTCTTCTTGATACATGTATATTAGTGTATCTGTGTCTGTTTGAGTTAAGTCCTCAACTGCTACTAAACTGCTTGCTTGAGCATGGTTTGCTATACCATGACTATGTTCTTGTGTATCTACTCTCATAAAACCGTTTCCGTGTTTCATTTTGACTCCTTTTTTGTTTTTGTAGTGAAATTCTAATATAGTAATGTTACCTGAGTGTTAATACAGTTGCAGTAGAGCGATATAGAAAAATAGGAGTCGTTGTGACAATCAATCCTCTGAACGCCTTATTAAGAAAAAAGCTACAAAAAGTACGATGAATATATAAAAAAAGAGGCAAATACCCTTTATTAAAATTTTTGTAGTATAATAAATTTACAGTATTTTATTGCTCTACATGTAGAGGTGATGGAGTTCACCC
>JALVAU010000282.1 GCA_027011025.1 Campylobacteraceae bacterium
GTATATACCATTATAATGACTACAATGAGGGACTTTTAAGAGATTTACCCGATCAACAAAATCAACTAATGCTAAGCTTTAGTCTAAATCTATATGACAGTTCAACTTCAAGTAAAAAACAATCAGCCATACTTGCAAAGTTGGTTAAGCAAGAGCAATTAAACTATGCCAAATCAAAAGATAGAGTTTCATTTGATTTAGCCAAGAAAAAACTATTAACCCAAAAAGCCAAAATAGACTCAGCCAAAAGTGCCTTAAAGATGGCAAATAGTGTTTATGATATAATTCTGACAAAATATCAAAACGGCATAGTTGATAACATAACATATCTTGATGCACTAAGTAAAAAGACGATAAACAGGGCACTTTACAATCAAGCTCTAAATAACTATGAGATAGCAAAAGCAAACTACTACTTTAGCAGTGGAGTTGACTATCAAGAAGTTTTGAAAACAAAATTTTAAGGTTGAGCGTGGAAGAGTACAGAGAAGATGAGATAAGAGATATAACAAATGAAGTTTTGGACCACATGATGAGCCCAAGAAATTATGGCAAGATAGATGGTGCTAGCGGAGTAGGTATGGGAGTTGATCCAACGAACGGAGAGTTTGCACTTATCTATCTTGATGTAGATGGAAACCAAAGTATCAAAGATATAAAATTTTCCTGCAATGCTTGTCAAGACACAGTCATAGCCGGCTCAATGTTCACTGAGATGATAAAAGGTGAAACTCTGGAGTATGGCAAAAAATCAGCCTCTTTGATGAGTGAAAAGATAAAATCAGCTCCGCCAAAACAACAAGCCTGTTCAGGTATGGTTATTAAAGCATTTGATGCAGCAGTAAAACATATCGATGATTTGAAAAATGGCTCCAAAGAGGAGATGGCAAAGTTGGAATTGGATATCTCTTGTGAGGGTGTGGAAAATAAGGAGCACTAAGATATGGATGTACTAGATATTTTAGCTGACAAAAAAGTACTTTATGCTGAAGATGAAAAAGGGATACGAAAACATATAACAGAGGTGTTGGAACTCTTTTTTGATAAAGTAGTAGCTGTTGAGGATGGATTAGAAGCCACTTATGAGATGGAAGTGGGCAGCTATGATGTCTTGATGTTTGATATCTGTATGCCAAATTTAGATGGACTTGAAGCGATAAAAAAAATAAGAAAAAAAGATAAAAAAATTCCTGTCGTCATACTCTCCGCCCATACTGAAGAAGAGTATCTTTGGAAAGCAGTTGAGCTTAAAATCACAAAATATCTGGTCAAACCCTATGATAAACAGAGTCTGATAGATGCTTTGAAAATTGTAGCTCTTGAGCTAGTTGACAATAATCTTGAGATTCAGTTGAAAAACGGTTGTATCTATAATCCTGTCAAAAAAATTGTTTGTGAAGGAAGTAAAAATATACAACTTACTCTAAAAGAGAGCCGTCTTTTAGAGTATTTTATAAAAAGACAGAGCCAAAGTGTAACATTTGATGATATAGGTGAGTACCTATGGGATATGGAAGTGCCTACAAAAGAGGCGATAAAGTCTGTCGTAAAAGAGTTAAGAAAAAAGATAGGCAAAGAGTGCATCAAAAATGTTTACGGCATAGGATATATGCTTGAATTTTAAGAGCCTTTCACACTCTGTATCTGTAAAAACAAAGACGATAATCCTCGTCCTTATCGTAATTGTTACCCTCTCTATCATATTTTTCTTTATACGCTACCTAGATATAAAAAGCTTTGCCAAAACCAATCAACTAATGGAGCTTAAAAGAGTAACGGTTGTATATAAGCAGACACTTAAAAGAGTAAAGAAATTTTATATAACAAGGGGATATGCCAATATAAATTCTTACGGCATAAGAGAGGCATTTGAAAATGCTGATATAAAATCTTTGCATGATTTAAGTTTGCCAAGATGGAAGATAATCACAAAAGAGAATAGATTTTTGAGTACATTTTGCTTTTATGACAAAAATGGAAAGCTTTTGACATATTTTGGCAAAAAACCTCAATCCCGTCTATCTTTTTTTGATAGTTTAAAAAAACCTTATGATGGCTTTTGGTATGGGGGTAAAAATTTTTTCTACCATACAG
>JALVAU010000283.1 GCA_027011025.1 Campylobacteraceae bacterium
TCTTCAAGTTTCTCTTCAAGCAAAATGGAACGCCTCTTCATCTCTAACTCTAAATCTATATTTTTTTGAATTAAGTCATTTAACTTCTCTTTATCTTCACCATAAACCTCTCTTGCTTCTTTGATAATTGGAGCAGGAATTCTATATCTAAGTGCTGTTTCAAATGCATAACTCTTTCCAATAGTTCCATTTAAAAATTCATAAGTGGGTTTTTGATTTTTCTCATCATATATCGCAGCCAAGAGTTGAACGCTCTCATTTGTAGCCAACAGGGATGCCAATCTTTTATGGTGAGTTGTAATCACAATCTTGATATCTTTTGCGATTAATTTTTCCACTATAACCTTAAAAAGGCTTGCCGCCTCATCAGCATCAGTTCCTAGCTCTATCTCATCTATACCAACTAGAGTTGCTTTTTTGGTAAAAAGTTTGCTGAACTCATGCATTCTGCCTGCGAATGTAGATATATCATTTTTGACATTTTGAGGGTCATCAAGCACAGCAACAATCTCCTTGAAAGAGCCTATCTTGGAGTGATTTGCATCTATCTTCATCGGCAATAGATACTTTGCCAAAAAAGCCGCACTCAGTATTGACTTTAAGAACATCGTCTTTCCACCGGCATTTACTCCCGTAATCATCAAAACATGCTTATTAAAATCTATACTTATGGGCTTTGGGTCATTTAATGCGGGATGATAAAATCTTGAAAGTGTTATGTTGTGAGTGTTTTGGGCTAAAACAAACTCTAAATCACGGCTTTTTGCAAAGGCTACTCTTGCATAATATGCATCGAATTTATCAAATTCTCTATTTATGTACGATAAAAACTTCACAAATTTTGAAAACACCAAGGAGATACTTTTGGCATACTTATATATCAACTCCTCTCTTTTATCGAGCAAACCGCTCTCTTTGGATTTTAGTGAAGAGATGGAATCTGGAATTATATAGAAAAATCCTCCACTACTTCTACCAACTACACTGCCTTTTATGACATGATTAAAACCGCCTCTTAAAAGAAGGGCTTCTTGATTGTTTATATAATGGACTTGTCTATCTACAAGATAGTTAGACAGTTTTGAGTTTGACATGGCTCTTCTTAGAGTTAGTGCTGTATCCTCTTTTATCTTCTTTAGGGCATACTCGATAGAGGCGAACTGTTCATCAATACTGCTTTTAAGCTCTCCTTTATCATCAAAATAGTCACATATCTCCAAAATCTCTTGAGGGATCTCTATCTTTAGCATCCACTGGGCAAGCGAACCATCTAAAAAAATCTTTTTAAGATATAAAAAATAGTTTATAATTTTTACAAATGAGTAGATTTCATATATCTTCAAAACACCGTTTTTACCAAGATGGGCTAAAGGTATATCTAAGTTTTCCACCTCTTGTGGACTTTTTATAGTTTGAAACTGCATCAACTCTTTTATGTACTTATAGTGTATCTTGGAATCACCTTGCATGAAGAGTGGTTTTTTTCTTGCCAAAAAAGAGTAAAAGGAGTTGGCAAAATCAGCCAAATCTAGTTTTGAGAGAAGTCTGTTCATCTTTTACATGTAGAGATGTCTATAACAACACCTTTTAATTTTTTTACACTATCTTTAGCAACAAAACTAAGAGTTCCGCTTACAAATACAAAATCATTACTGTTGACTCTATATGTACCGCAAGTTAAGGTTTTCCCCTGTTCGTAGGCATTTATGATATCTCTTTGGTTTTGTGCTACCCTTTGAGTATAGCTTGTATAGAGCCAGCCTGCAATAAAAACCAAAGCTAAAGAGATGATGATATATATCTTTACACTCTTTTGGAGTCTCTGTTTTTTTGATACAAGAATTATTAGAACCGCTAAGATAAGCAGAAGAAGAAGGACTATTTGCACTTTATGCTCCCCTTAATTGGTAAGTTATATCTCCTGCACCAAATCCTATAACCAAACCTTCATCTAGGCTCTTTAACACTTTTTTATCTTGTATGATATCAAGAGATCTTTCCTCTTTTTTTATATTTTGAGCAAAGATTGGATCATATTTTTTAAACTCTTTTTGAAAATCTATCTCTATCTCCTCTTCTCCGGCACTCCA
>JALVAU010000284.1 GCA_027011025.1 Campylobacteraceae bacterium
ATAGATAACTTTAAGATATTTAAGGAATAAAAATGTGTGGATTTTTCCAAGTTATTCAAAAAAACAGACCAATCGATAAAGAGAGATTTTTAAAATCCTTGGATTCCATGAAACACCGAGGACCTGATGCTAGTGGACATAAGTTTATGCAAATCAAAAATCAAAAATCAGATATATTTATGGCATTTGGACATCAAAGATTATCAATATTGGATTTAGATGAGAGATCAAATCAGCCCTTCATAGAGAATGAGAATATACTTCTGTTTAATGGTGAAATCTATAACTACCAATCAATCAGAGCAGAATACGAAAAGCAACATATCTCATATCACACAAATAGTGATACTGAAGTCATAGCCAAATCTTTTAGTATGCAGAAATTTGATGATATTAACAAATTTAACGGTATGTGGGCACTGAGCTTTTACAGCTCCCTAGATAAAAAGGTATTTTTATCCAGGGATAGATATGGAAAAAAACCGCTGTTTTACTATTTGGATGAAAATATTTTTTGTGTTTCATCAACAATAAAGGCCATCAAAAAATACTTAAATATCAATTTGGAATTCAATGAAAAACAACTTTTAAATTATCTTTTATATGGTGATATGTTTCCAACAGATACAGCTTTGACACATTTTGAGAAGATAAAACAGATACTACCGGGAAATAGTGGATATTTTGACACAAATAGATGGGAAATCAAGCAAAATAGCTATTTTGATGCCTGCAAAAATGCTCAAGATAGAGACTTTAGTGAAGAAAACTTAGTTGAAAAATTGAGAAAAAGTGTTGAGTTAAGATTGACTTCCGATAGACCAATCGCCCTTTTGCTCTCAGGTGGAATTGATAGCTCTTTGATCTTATCTATACTACATCACTATGGACATAGTGATAATGTTCATGTTTTTATGGGAGATACCGGCAGAAGTGATGACTATAAGTATGCAAAGATGTGCGTAAACCAACTAGGCATAAAAGCCGATACCATAGTATCAGACTACAGTTCAAACGCATTTGATAGATTTTTACAGATATGCAAACACCACGAAAAAGCCTTTCCTTTTAACGGGAATGCTATTGCTATGTCACAAATGTATGAAGAGATTTCCGCACATGGAATTCCTGTTGTTTTAGATGGTAGTGGTGGAGATGAAATTTTTGGTGGATATTGGCAAAGGAATGCTACTTTTGGATTAAAAGATGCTATTTCAAACGGTGATAAAGAGTGGGCAGCTTCTATACAAGGATTTAACAGACAAAAACGAGAGATACAAAATTTTGAAAAGTTTTTGAAAGAGGAGCGCCCTTTCAAAAAAATTTTTAACCCCTTTTTAAAAATCCCAATGAAAAAAATACTAAATGCAAAATCATTAGACCCGATTAGAAATCCAAATTTAAACTTTAATGAAGCCTTGTGCAAGGATGTTTCACCAGGAGGCAGACTTGGTGAATGGATTTGGCATAATGACAGAAACTCTATGATGAATAGTGTTGAAAGCAGAAGTCCATTTTTGGATTTTGAACTACACTCTTTTATAAACTCAGGGTATAAAAATAAATTTCATGAGGACTGGAATAAATATGAATTAAGAAAAGTTTTTAATAAATTTACACCACTGCCAACACAATGGAGAAGAGAGAAACAGGGATTTAGATGGGATGGCAAACACTTCTTCTACAACAACAAAAATAAAATTATAGAGTTAATCAAAGGAAGTGAAATTTTACAAGAATACATTCATAAAGATTTATTTTGCAATACAGCAACAGCAGTTCCCAAAATCCTAAGATCTTCAATGGGTAGAAGATTTTTAGGGGTTGCAGGAATTGAATACATGATGAAGCAAGAGTAAGGAAAAGATATAAAAAGTTTCAAAGATTTAAGCAGAGTTGATTATATAAACTATCTGATTTTAACCTATGCTTTTGTACTGTCATTTCCTGCTGCCATAAAAACTCCTATTTTGATTCTATTAATTTTATTTTGGATAAGCGATAAAAGCAGCTACAAAAGAGAGTTTAAAAATATAGATAAAATCTTCTTGTTGATGGCAATATTTTTATTCTATATTGCTATATCC
>JALVAU010000285.1 GCA_027011025.1 Campylobacteraceae bacterium
CATGAACATACTTTCAAGGTGATGTTTCAAGAATTTTACAAATCTAACAGTTTTACCTTTCATGGAAAAAAAACACTCATAGTTACACTCAAAAATTCAAAAATGAAAATTATAACTGAGAAATAAGATGAAATTTCTCACTGCTCTTTTTCTCTTAAGTTATGCATGCCTCACCCTAGAGGCAGATATCAATCTTATAAAAAAAGAGAACTCAGATTCAAATACAACACTGCTTGTCATTGGAGGCATCCATGGAAATGAGCCGGGTGGATACTATGCCCCTGCAATTCTTGCCACACACTATAAAATACTCTCAAAAAATTTATGGGTTATTCCAAATTTAAATGAAGAGAGCATTATAAAATTTAGACGTGGGGTCCATGGAGATATGAACCGTAAATTTGCTCATATCAAAAAAAATGACAAAGATAAAGACACAGTTGATGAGATTAAAAAGATAATCCTTGATCCAAAAGTATCCCTTATTTTAAATTTACATGACGGACATGGCTTTTACAGAAAAAAAAGCCAAGGAAGAATATATAATCCAAAAGCTTGGGGACAAACCTGTGTCATTGACCAATGTAAACTCCTAAAAGACAAACCTTTTTGTGACCTGAATAAGATCGCAATAGAAGTAAAAGATAATATCAACAAGAAACTTCTCAAAAAACATCATAGTTTTAATGTAAAAAATACCAATACAAAAAAAGACAATGACAAGGATATGCAGCAATCATTGACCTATTTTGCCATCCAACATCTCAAGCCTGCATTTGCCATAGAGACCAGTAAGAATCTCTCTTCTGTTTCTCAAAAAGTTTTCTACCAGCTTGTAGCCATTGAAGAATACATGAAAATTATGGATATCAACTATACACGTGACTTTGAACTCAATAATCAATCTATCGATAAAATAATAAAAAATTATGGAACTTTAGAAATAAATCACAATATTTTGTTAAATTTGAACAATATAAAAAAATCTTTAAGCTACATTCCGATAAAATCGACTCATAACAGCTTCAAGTTTTCTAATCCTCTTGGGAGTGTTAAGAAAGTCAGAGGTAGATATTTAATTTATATAGCAAATCATTTGGTGCTTAGATTGAAGCCGCAATACTTCAAGATGGCTCAAAATTGCCCTGCAAATTATCTATTTGAAGTCGATGGTAAAAAAGTTTCTGCGAAAAAAGCTTCAGAAATTTTTCTAAATGACGATTTTAAAATTACTAAAAGTAATAACATGAGAGTCAACGTCATCGGTTTTTATAAACATGGTGTGACAAATGAGAGTGGTATTAAAATATCTTACAAAAACTTAAACAAGCAATATGCTGTTGATAGACACAAAAAAGTGTTTAGAGTTGAGTTTTACAAAAATAATGAATTTTGTTCCATGATAATGGTTCATTTTAAATAGGATTATGATTAATGAGTGCATCATCACAACAATCATTTACAAGTGTACTGTCAGTTAATCCATATAAAGAGACATACTTTAGTGGAATATCAAGTTTTATCAGTAGAACATCATCTCCGGAGTATTCCAAAGACCAATTTGTCATCTCCTACCTTAATACAAAAGATTTTATAAATGCTCAAATAGAGATTAGTAAAAATATTCCTGATGAAGATTTATATGATGCCATTAACAGTAAAGCATACGATGACCTAGCCTTAGATCAGGCTATAGAGTATAAAATCCAGTACATTGAAACATTTAATGTACTGGATGAAGAGAACAGACACTTTCATGTTTTCATTGTTGATCCACTCGATATAACAAATACTTTTGTTCACGCCGTTGAAAAAATAAAATACATCGATGTCATCACTCCTGCTCCATTGCTTATAAAAGCGATCTATGCGAAAGAGATCATTGAAAGTAACGGGGTACATTGTTTCATTTATATACAAGAAAATGATGCTTTTATTACTATATATGAAGAGAAAGAATTTGTATATACAAAATCTATAAAATTTTCTTTACTTGATATGCATGAACGATTTTGCGAGCTCTATGGAGAGCGTATTGATTATGATGATTTTGTGCACTTCTTTTCAAAAGAGAATTTAAGAGAC
>JALVAU010000286.1 GCA_027011025.1 Campylobacteraceae bacterium
ATGAATCTTTGGCAAAATGGTGTAGCGATAAAACTATTGCTATCAAAGACCAAACTTAATGATGGCAATACAACCCTATAATTTTGTATTTTTTTCAAACCAAATATACCTCTTTATATTTGGTGGGATTACTTTTTTGTCTTTAAAGTATTCATACTGATTTTGGTGAAATCTATACCAATGTCTGTCTCTAGAATCAAAATATATA
The DNA here is from genome assembly GCA_027011025.1 of Campylobacteraceae bacterium. GTDB lineage: Bacteria > Campylobacterota > Campylobacteria > Campylobacterales > Sulfurospirillaceae > JAADIZ01. Next base: position 209 of record JALVAU010000286.1, read on the forward strand.
GTCTCTCCATCCATATCAACTCTTGATGTAACTGTTTTTATCATATAAGAGTTCTTATTGTGATAGTAGAAAAAGTTCTCTATCCTAGAGATGCCTTTTTTTATCTCATCCGGATATCGATTATGACTTTTTTTATAATTATCTACATATTCGACTAAAGGTGTCATTTTGCTTATAACATCTTTCATTATCTTTTTTTGAACTGAAAGTTCGATAAGCGATATCAATAAGACAGGGAGAACAATAGTCAATGTCCACTGAAAAAGATAGAAAACAACACCTTTTTTTAGGAAATTTGTAAAAAAACGCAATAAACTAAAACCAAAATTTACACAAATTGCAAATAAAACCAATAGATAAATATATGCCAATGATTGAGAAAAAGAGAAAATATCAAGATATATGTTAGCTACAATTATCGTAGCTAACACCAATGAAGCTATAAATATATAAGATAGAACTATTATGCTTTTAGGTAAATTTTTACTCATAATATCTTAACTATCTTGTCTGTTTTTCATTCTATCTCTTGCCTCTTTTAAAGACTGTGCAATTAAAAATGCGAGCTCAAGTGCTTGATTTGCATTTAGTCTAGGGTCACAATGAGTATTATATCTCTCTATTAGACCCTCTTCTGTTACCTCTTTTGTGCCGCCTATACATTCGGTTACATCTTGACCCGTCATCTCAAGGTGAACACCACCCGGAAAAGTTCCCTCTTGCTTATGTACTTTAAAAAACCCTTTAACTTCTCTTAGAATTTCATCAAATGCTCTTGTTTTATAGTCATTAGAAGCTTTTACTGTATTGCCATGCATTGGGTCTATACTCCAAATTACATTTTTTCCCGCATTTTTGACTGCTCTTAAAAGCTTTGGAAACTCTTTTTCAATTTTATCTGCACCCATTCTTACTATTATATTGATTTTTCCTGCTTCATTTTGCGGATTTAATTTCTCTATCAATTCAAGCAACTCCTCTTCTTTCATACTAGGTCCTGCTTTAACACCGATAGGATTTATAACCCCTCTTAGAAACTCCACATGTGCTTCGTCAACACCTCTTGTACGATCGCCAATCCAAAGCATATGGGCTGAACAATCAAGAATATCACCATCTATACTATCCTCTCTCGTAAGAGCCTCTTCATAGTTAAGCAAAAGTGCTTCATGCGAAGTATATAACACAGTCTCATTTATCATAGGAGTATTTTCAGAAGTGATACCACATGCCTCCATAAATTCTAAAGTTTCTGTTATTTTATTTGCTAGCTCCTGATACTTTTCACCAAGATCATTTGCTTTAACATACCCCAAGTTCCATCTATGTACTTTATGAAGATCAGCCAATCCTCCTCTGGCAAATGCACGAAGAAGATTCATGGTAGCCGAAGATTGATTGTAAGCTTTTATCATTCTGTTTGGATCAGGAAGTCTAGAATTTTCATTAAATTCATTATCATTTACAATATCCCCTCGATAGCTTGGCAATTTTTCTCCATCTTTTTCTTCAAAATCACTTGATCTTGGCTTTGCAAACTGTCCCGCTAATCGCCCTACTTTGACAACAGGACATCCACCTGCAAAAGTCAAAACTACTGCCATTTGCATCATAACTTTAAACATATCTCTTATATTGTCTGCATTAAACTCTGCAAAACTTTCAGCACAATCTCCACCTTGAAGTAAAAATGCTTTTCCATTGCAAACATCTGCTAACTCTCTCTTTAGTTTTCTCACCTCACCGGCAAATACAAGTGGCGGAAATTGACTTATCTCATCTTCTACTTTTCTCAACTCATTCAAATCCGGATAAGTTGGTTGTTGTTTTATTTTAAAATCTCTCCATGAGAATTTGTTCCAATTATTCATAAA
>JALVAU010000287.1 GCA_027011025.1 Campylobacteraceae bacterium
TATGGAAGATTTAGATTACGATATCAAAGAGTTAAAAGAAAAATTGGATAAAAAAATCAAAAAATCAAAATATATAGACGAGAAGGCAAAAGAAAATATATCAAAAGAGATCTATCTGTTTTTAAACGACAATGGATATCTCAAAACGATTAATTAAGGAAAAATTATGACAGGAAAGATTGGTTTATGGCAACAGATAAGAGAGGATTTTGCACAACCTCTAAAAAATGATCCTGCTATAAACTCAAAAGTAGAGCTATTTTTTAACTACCCGGGAGTCTGGGCGATAGTTAATTATAGAATTTCCAACATAATATACAAAAAAGGTTTTAAAAGATTAGCAAGAGCCTTGATGGGTATCAGCCAATTTATAACAAATATTGATATACATCCAGCATCAACTATAGGAAGAAGAGTATTTTTAGATCATGCTTTCGGCGTAGTTATAGGTGAAACTTCTATCATAGAAGATGATATATTGATATATCAAGGTGTAACACTAGGAGGTGTAAACTTAAATAGAGGTCAAAAAAGACATCCAACAGTAAAAAGCGGAAGTGTAATCGGAGCAGGAGCAAAAGTTTTAGGGGATATAACCATAGGTAAAAACAGCCGAATAGGCTCAAACTCTGTAGTCATAACAGATGTCCCAGACAACACTACAGCAGTAGGCATACCGGCTAGAGTTATAAAAAAAGGTAGAAACAAAGATCCTATGGCCCATAACAAAATACCAGATATAAACAAAGAGCTGTTTATATATCTATTTAAGAGAATTCATGCGCTTGAAAAAGCAGTTATATCTCAGCATGAAGATAAAATCTTAGAAGAGAAAGACAGAGAATTAGAAAATATTTACGAACAATTTTTAAAATCAGTAAAGGAATAAAATATGTTATCAAAGAGAATACAATCATTATCAGAGTCCATGACTTTAGCCATAACAGCATTGGCAAAACAGATGAAAGCAGATGGAAGAGATGTTATAAGTTTTTCTGCGGGTGAGCCAGATTTTGATACACCTCAAATCATCAAAAATGAAGCCATCAAAGCTTTGATGGATGGATTTACAAAATATACAGCAGTTGCAGGATGCCCAGAGCTCATACAAGCTATAAAAATCAAACTCAGAAAAGAGAACAATTTGATATACGATGCTGGAGATATTATATCAAATGTTGGAGCTAAACAATCCTTATTTAATCTAACTCAAGCTTTGATTGATGAGGGGGATGAAGTCATAGTTCCAGCTCCATACTGGGTAACATACCCTGAAATCATAAAATATGCAGGAGGCAAAATAGTTGAAATACCAACTGATGATAGTACAAACTTCAAGATAACTCCAAAGCAATTAGAAGATGCCATAACAGACAAAACAAAACTGCTTATCTTAAACTCCCCATCAAATCCAACAGGTTCAGTCTATACAAAAAGAGAGCTAGAAGGTTTGGCAAAAGTTCTAAAAGGTACAAAAGTGCTAGTAGCATCAGATGAGATGTATGAAAAATTAGTTTATGATGGGCTAAAATTTACTTCAACAGCAAGTATAAGTGAAGATATGTATCATAGAACCATAACTATAAATGGACTAAGCAAATCAGTAGCGATGACGGGATGGAGATTTGGCTACATGGCATGCCCGATAAGAGAACTAACTGCTAGTATGAAGAAATTACAAAGCCAAAGCACATCAAACATAAACTCTATAACTCAAATGGCATCAATACCAGCACTATTAGGTAAAGCTGACAAAGATATAGAAGCGATGAGAGTTGAGTTTGAAAAGAGAAGAGATATAGCAGTAAAATTATTTAACGAAATAGATGGCTTAAGTGTCATAAATCCTTCCGGCGCATTCTATCTCTTTGTAAATATCAAAAATTTCTCAAATAATTCTCTAGATTTTTGCAAAAGACTATTGGAGGAGAAAGGTGTAGCTACGGTTCCTGGTATCGGTTTTGGAAGCGAAGGATATCTAAGACTTTCATTTGCCACAGATGAAAAAAGCATCATAGAAGGAATATCAAGAATCAAAGATTTTGTAAGTTAATTTTTTATACATTAGATTTATTAC
>JALVAU010000288.1 GCA_027011025.1 Campylobacteraceae bacterium
ACCCTACACTATAAACACTGCCATCTATAAACTCTATAGACATAGCAAAATCGCTCGGCTCAACATCCCTCAGGGCAGGAATGTAGTCTGCAACTTTTCCTTGAGAAAACAGGGGTTTAATCTCATCAGCTATCTCTTCTAGTATCTTTTGATAATCCACTTATTTTTCCTATTAATTTAGTATCTCATTATACCAATTTTACCTGATTTCTAGTGTACCTTATACCTGATAGGAACATAAAAATCTAACTCGAACCTGCTCTCTTTTCTTAAAAAATGATTTTTATGGTAGTGGGCGAGTGAGGGTAAATGCACCTTTTCGTATAGAGAGTTTGGAAGCCATACATAGTAGATATAGTCCATATACCTCATCAAATCTCCATACTCTCCTTTTAGTGAAAATTTTGCACAAAATATCTTTGGTATCTCCATCACACCAACTTGTGAATTTGGATATATCTCCTCTTTAGTCTCTAGACATGCCACATAGTGGCACTCCTCTTTTTTTACTATATTTGGATTACTGTGGTGCAATCCTATCATCTTCATCGCATCAAATTTCAACCCAAAACTATCGCAAAACCACATGAGCTTCATCCATGCATCTTTTATACTCCTATCATAGCCTTTATGCCTCACATATATAACCTTTCTTTTCTCAAACATACATATCTCTACATGTAGGGGGGTTAAATCTCTAATCTCTTGGCTTATAGTTTTGGGTATGTCTATCTCTCTCCATTTTGTCGGTGTCACACCAAAATAGTCTTTAAAGGCGTGTGTAAAAGATGAGTTTGAAGAGAACCCTGATTCAGCTAAAATCTCACTTATGGTTGAACTTGGATTAAAAAGCAGAGCATTAGCACTGTGTTCTAGTCTCACTCTTCTTATATAGGTGTGCAGACTCTCTCCAACGATACTCTTAAAGACTCTATTGAAGTGAAAGGGAGACATAGAGACCATGCAGGAGAGCTCCTTGACACTATGATTTTTAGCGATATCAAGATGAATTTGGTATAAAATCTCATTTACCCTTTGGGCATGATCGCCTCTTGTACTCTTTTTCATGTCTCATTATAGCACATTTCAACAAAGAACTAATCATAAAATTTGTAGAGAAAAATCTATAAAATCTATAAAATTTCAAAAAAGGATATAAAATGCGATACTCATTTGCAAAAAGAGCAAAAAACCAAAGAAGATCATTTGTTAGAGAGATATTGGATTTAACACAAAAGCGCTCTATCATCTCATTTGCCGGAGGACTACCCGATAGCAAACTCTTTCCCACTAAAGAGATAGAACAGGAGATAAAAGAGACACTAAAACTTGGCAAAGAGATATTTCAATACTCTAGCGCACAAGGACTAGAGGAGCTAAGAGAAGAGATTTCAAAAGAGTATATAGGTACAGATAAAGAGGAGATACTCATCACCTCAGGCTCTCAGCAAGGGTTAGACTTGATTTGCAAAACTTTTTTAGACAAAGGCGATGAAGTTGTAGTTGAATCTCCAACATATCTAGCCGCGCTAAATCTTTTTGATATGTTTGAAGTCCAAATTACTAGCGTAGAACTTACAAGCAGAGGTGTTGACATAGATAAAATAGAGAAGATATTTGAGACAAAAAAACCAAAACTATTCTATACAATACCTACTTTTCAAAATCCAACAGGTTGGAGCTGGGATATAGAGATAAAAGAGAAAGTGGCAAAATTAGCACGAAAGCATGGAGTGATTATCATAGAGGACAGTCCATACAACAGACTTAGATATAGCGGGTTTGCGAGTAAAAATTTTGATGAACTTCTACCAGAGCTCACTATCAGTCTTGGTACTTTTTCAAAAATTCTTGCACCAGATTTTAGAATTGGCTGGATAAAAGCACCAAAAGAGCTCATCAAAATACTGCAAACTATGAAAGAAAACTCAGACTTACAAAGCTCAAGATTCTTCCAATATATAGCAGTAAACTTAATAAAGAACAAAAAACTATCTCTACATGTAGAGAGCCTTATAGAGGACTATAGAAACAAAAGAGACTGCATGGCTAATGCTCTAAAAGAGGAGTTTGG
>JALVAU010000289.1 GCA_027011025.1 Campylobacteraceae bacterium
GCTATCCAAAAAAAGAGTAAAAAATCAAATTTTAAAATAGAGATAAAGCAGAGGAAAAAAAAATCTGTAAATATCTATGATGAAGCTTTAATATTTGCAAAAAATAGCTTCAAGGAAAAAAAATATATCAAATGTATCTATTGGGCAAAAAAAGCAAGTAAATTAAATTCAAGCAAGGCAGAGCCTTGGATATTATATGCCAAAGCAAAGTATAAGTTAGGTAAGAAAAAAGAGGCGATAGATTCTTTAAGAACATACCTGAATTATTTTCATTCAAAAGATGCTTTGGATTTATTGAAAAATTATGAAGGAGTTAAAAAGTGAAACTGTTTATGAGTTTATTGCTTTTATTGAGTCTTTTAGGTGCATCTGGGTATGATAAGCTATTTGAGAATTATAAAAAGGGTAATTACAAAAAAGTCTGTTTTGATGGAAAAAAGATACTAAAAGGAAAGCCTAGTTCGTTTTTGTCTCTTGTTGGATATGCTTGTACGCAAGAGGATAACATATATATCTTATACGATATAGTAAAAAAACTAAAAAAAACAGAAGCAGATAGAGAAAATGCCTCATATTTTGCAACACTGATATTGGAAAAAAAGCTAATCTATCAGTTTATGATGGATGGAATTGACCTGTCAAATCTCTTAATGCCAAAAACTGACCATATTCTCTCAAGAGTTTTTGATAAACTTTCTCAAAAAAGTTACAAGTTACTAGATAAATCTAATAACAAGATAGAGATCCAAGACGGAGAGTACCGTTATATACTCTGGAATTCAAATGATTTGGTTAAAAAAGTCTATATTGATGAGTATAGAGGAGATGTAATTTTTAAAAGACATTGGTTTAGATAATATGAGCATAAGGAGAGTAAATACCGCTTTATCGGCTTTAGTTGAAGCTTCAGTCGCGAGGAATCTGCCCATAAGTTTTTCTCTAAAAGGGCATAAAGTTTTAAAATGCCATTTATGGGCAGAGGGGACAGTAAAATGATAAGAAAAAATATAAGAATTGGTGATATTCTTGTAGAGAAGGGATTTATAACTCACGAACAGTTGATGTCGACCCTTAAAGAGCAAAAAGAGGATAATTTCTCCAAAAAACTTGGTCAGTATTTTGTAGATGATGGTTATCTTAGTGAAAGATCATTTGCAGAGATACTAGCAGAACAACTTGATTTGGAGTTTATTGATCTTTATGGCGTAGAGGTTGATTTTAACTTGATGATTAGATACCCTATAAATCTATTAAAAAGCTCACAAGCTATACCTTTTAAAGAAGATGATGAGTCTATACATGTAGCAGTAGTTGACCCGCTTGATTATGAATCTATCGAACTTTTGGAGAGGAGTATAGCTACAAAACCTATCAAACTATATTTATCGTTAAAAAATGATGTTGCCCACATCTTTGAGAGATTTGAAATAATCTCTACAACTAAACTGATAGTTGACAATATCAAAAGAGAGATAGCAACAAATACATATAAGGCAGATAGCGAACAAAGCTCTGTTATGCAGTTGATAGAACAGATAATTAAGAGTGCCATAAGAAATAATGCTAGTGATATACATATAGAGCCGTCAGCTTTTAATGTCTCCGTTAGAAGTAGGATAGATGGAATATTGAGAGAAAATTTTGTTTTTGATATGGATATATACAATGCCCTCTCCTCAAGAATTAAGATATTGGGGAATTTGGATATTAGTGAAAAGAGAAAATCTCAAGATGGTAGATTCTCTATGACTATTGAAAATAGTATTTATGATTTTAGACTCTCTACTGCTCCAACTATGTTTGGTGAATCCATAGTCATGAGGATACTAGATCAACAGAAGATTTTGTTAAAACTTCGCGATTTAGGTATGGAAGAAGGGAGTATAAAAACATTTGAAGAGATTTTAAAATCTCCCTTTGGTATCATTTTTGTAACAGGTCCAACAGGAAGTGGAAAAACTACAACTCTATATGCAGCTCTCAATGAGATAAAGAGCATTGAAAATAAGATGATAACAGTAGAAGACCCTATAGAGTATCAACTCCCTTTGGCTCAACAAATTCAGATAAATGATAAGATAAATTATGGTTTTGCAGAAGCTTTGCGCTCTATCCTAAGACAGGATCCAGATATCATAATGGTTGGTGAGGTTAGAGATGGCGAAACTCTAAATATCGCAGTTCAAGCTTCACTTACGGGTCACTTGGTTTTTACAACTCTTCATACAAATGATGCACCAAGTGCAATAACTAGGATGATACAGATGGACTTGGAACCCTATCTTATAGCAGATTCACTTGTAGGGGTTATGGCACAAAGACTTGTGCGCCGTATCTGTCCATATTGCAAAAAAGAGCATAAACCACCAAAAAATATGGTAGAAAAAGTAGAAAAATATCTCCCTTATGAGTATAAATTTTATATGGGAGATGGTTGTGTCAGATGTGGTTTTAGTGGATACAAAGGTAGAATCATGATAAGTGAGATTTTAAAAATCAGTGAAACTATATCTCATTTGATATCTGTCAATATGAATAAATACGAAATAGCAAGAAAAGCTGAAGAGATTGATGGGTTTGAACCGATGATTGTTGACGGTGTTAAAAAAGCACTAAGTGGTATAACAAGTTTAGAAGAAGTATTAAGAGTTGCAAAATAAAAATGAAATATTTTGAGATAGAGTATATCGTAAAAGGCAAAAGAGATAAGATAACACTCCCTTCTTTAAATAGATTTGATGCTATAAAAGATTTTAAAGCAAAATCTATAGGAATATTTGTAAAAATCCAGGAGATACCAGAGCCATTTTCGGTGAAGTTAGACTCTATAAAAGCAAAGATAAGAGAGAAAATAAGATCAAAAAAGATACCGCTTGAACCATATATATCTTCTTTGAGACAGATATCAACTATGTTAAATGCTGGACTTCCTATCACTGTATGCCTTGAAGATGCGATAAAATCCATAGGTCACAAAAGGTTGAGAGAGATATTTACCACAGTTTTAACAGAAGTGGAATCTGGAATAAGCCTCTCTAAAGCTTTTGAAATGTTTCAAAGTGAAGTGGGAGCCATTTCAATAGCACTTTTTGATTTGGGGGAAAAGACAGGAACACTAGACGAATCTATAGAAAAATTGGCTGATATACTACAGGAGGTTTTAGACAATAGAATGAAATTAAAAAAAGCTACAAGATATCCCATTATAGTTATAGTTGCTATGGTTATCGCTTTCTCTTTTGTCATCACACTTGTTGTGCCTCAATTTCAATCAATGTTTGCAGAGTATAATGCTAAACTTCCTTTTCCTACACTAGTTTTACTGTGGATAGAAAATGCTATAAGAGAGTATGGAGTATATATACTAGCGGGTGCATTTTTATTAAGTGTTGCTATCTCAACAATGTATAAGAAAAATCCAAAATTTAGATTTTTTTTGGACAGATATATGTTAAAAGTTTATATAGTGGGAAAGGTGATATATCTATCTATGATAGGAAGGTTTATATATGTTTTTGATAGGCTGAGTTCATCTGGATTGCCTATCATAGATTCACTAAAAACTGCCATAGGCATAGTAGAAAACAGATACTTAAAAGATAGGTTAAACAATATAATCAGTGCAATTGAAGAAGGAAAGAGTCTAACGAATGGTTTTGAAGATACAGGTCAATTTGAGAGTATGGTTATACAGATGATAAGTGCCGGTGAGAGTAGTGGGGCTATGAGCAGTATGCTTGATAAGATATCTGATATATTTAGAAAAAAGTATAGTTATCTAGTTGACAATGTATCCACTATGATAGAACCTCTGCTTATAGCAGCGATAGCAGGTTTTGTTTTGCTTTTGGCTTTGGGTATATTTTTGCCTATGTGGTCTATAGCAGAAGCAGTTGGAGGATAGCATGGAAGCAGGAACTATCGCAGTAGCAGTTATAAGTGTAATTATACTAGGTATAACTTTTTGGATAATAGATAAGATAACAAATATATGATCAAGATTATTGGCACTGTATACTAGAATAGTTTGTGGAGGCAGTTCCATTTACATCTATAAGTGATATGTCACCTAGATATAAAACCCTTCCATTTATGGTGCAGTTTGCATCAGTTCCGATATTGTGTACATATACCCAAAAGTCGTTCTTATCAGGTTTGTTTGGTATGTCGTTATCGTATCCAGGTTCCGTAGTAAATTTTACTCCGTTAGTCGGGTCGCTAGCAACTCCCGTAAAGATAGAGATATTAGCATCTGCACCGCTTGTCTGTTTTTTAAATTTTCCAGAATCTTTTATGAGTTTTCCAAAGACTTTACCATCTCTACTTAAATCAGCTGGATATCCATTTGGGTTTAGTTGACTAGATGGGTTGTTTCCTATGCCCCATATAAAGCTGCCTTCATTTATACTCCACTCACCATTAGCACTATCAAGCGCCGTAGCAACTGCTGAGATAGTTGCTATCTCAGCAGATTTTTTAGCTCCATCGGTGACCCCAGATAGCTTTGGTATGGCAATTGAAGCCAAAATTCCAATTATGACAATCACGAAGATAAGCTCTATCATTGTAAAAGCTTGTCGATTTTGAGTCAAGTACAACTGTCCTAGTTAGCTATTTTGACAGCTACAGCAGCAGCTGCATCATCTAAATTATCTACTTGTACTCCTGTTATAGGATCTATGCTAGCATTTGCATCTACTAAACTGATACTCTCACTAGGAACTACAATCCAAGCATTTCCGTTTGATGATATGCTAGCATTTGATACATTTATGTCGAAATTATTTGGATTAAATACCCAAAAGTCATTTTTATCTGGGCTATTTGGTATATCACCGCTTGTAGGTTGAGAAATACCATTTGTTCTATCACTTGCTTCTCCAGTTATAAGCAGAACATCATTTGTTGCATTTGTATCGGTATTAGGTACGGCATAACCAATAATTTTTAATTTATCACCTTTTTTTACAATCTTTTTCAAAACATCATGGTCGTTGCTGACACTAGTATAATCAGTCCATTTGGCAGTATTGTCTATGCTTCTATCATGCCAGCTGACATTTCTGTCACTGTAATCTTGCAAACGAAATTCAACTTGTGCTGCAATTGCTCCACTATCTAAGCTATTTAATGCTGATAATTCACTATTTCTCTTTGCCTTGTCCTTTACTGCACCAAACTTTGGCAATGCAGTTGCTGCCAATATGCCTATGATAACTATGACAAAAATCAACTCTACCATAGTAAAACCACTTCTTTTCATATTCTCTCCTTATTGTATTTTCTGTATTGTACCAAACATATCGTCAAATTCTAATAAAATTTATATAAAATCAGCTATAATTCCGGTTTTTATAGGATTTTGAAGGATATATATGGCTCTCTCTGGATTAAATTTAGAACAATATAAAGCAGCAACAACTAGTGCGGGAGCAAATCTCATAGTGGCAAGTGCTGGTACGGGCAAGACTTCGACTATTGTTGCAAGAATTGCTTATCTATTGAAAGAGCAGAGTGTGAAGCCAGAACACATACTTCTGCTCACTTTTACAAACAAAGCAGCAAGCGAGATGCTAAGCAGAGTCCAAAGATATTTTGATAAGAGTATAGTCCAAAAGATAGAATCAGGCACTTTTCATGCAGTGAGCTATAGGCTTTTAAAGAGGATAGGTAAAGATATCAAGCTTAAAACCCCAAAAGATTTAAAAATTTTACTAAAGACTATAGTTGAGAGAAGAAGATTTGATCATATAGATTCACCGGTAAAACCATACCAATCTTCATACCTTTATGATCTGTTTTCACTATATCAAAACTCTACGATAGAGCTTGATTTTTCAAGATGGCTAGAAGAGCAAGGAAGTGAACACGGGGTATATTTTGATATTTATGAAGACATTTTTGAAGAGTTTTTGGCTCTTAAAAAAGAGTATGGATATGTTGGTTTCAATGATCTTTTGATTTTGATGATAAATGCTTTGAAAAATGATAGAGATATAAGATTTTCAGAAGTTTTAGTAGATGAGTATCAAGACACAAATATACTCCAAAACTCTCTCATAGATGCTTTTGATAAAAAATCTCTTTTTTGTGTTGGTGATTATGATCAGAGTATTTATGCTTTTAATGGTGCAGATATCAAGATAATTGGCTCATTTCAAGATAGATATGAAAATGCAAAGATATTTAAATTAAATAAAAATTATCGCTCAACTTCAAAGATACTATCCTTGGCAAACAGAGTCATAAAAAACAATCCAAGACTATATGATAAAGAGCTTGAAGTTACAAGAAGAGGTGAGTGTGATGCTCCAAAACTACTGGTTTATGAAGAGCTTTTTGCACAATACCACTCCATATCTGCTCTTATAAAAAACTCTAAAACTCATTATGAGGATATAGCAGTTATTTTTCGAAATAATGCAAGTGCAGATGGTGTAGAAGCAACACTTAGAGAGCTTGGCGTATCGTGCAAAAGAAAAGGAGGAGTAAGCTTTTTTGACTCTCGTGAGGTAAAAGCTATGATTGAACTCATCAGCGTGGTGGTAAACCCAAAGGATATGATGGCTTTTATACATATATTTGAGTATGCAAAAGGTGTGGGTTCTGCTCTCTCAAAAGAGATCTTTGAGGGATTATTTAAGTTGGGAGATGGTGATATCTATAGAGGGTTTTTTCACCCAAAGGATATCTCTAACCCATTTAAAACTAGAGCCAAAAACTACCAGTTGGGTCTTTTTGATGATTATGGCGGTTTTGGGAGTGTGAGCAGGTTCTATAGGCTTGGTTTTGAAGATACTTTCTTGTCAAACCCTATCTTAAAACATGTAAAATTAAATGAAGATGGGGCAAAATTTATCTACTATTTTTATAAATTTTTAAAAAATAGCACAAGAATCAAAAACCCAAAAACTTTGGTTTCCCATGTTCTCTCTAGCGATATATTTACCGATATATCAGATATCTTAGCAACAAATAGAGCCACTAGAAAAGACGGAAGTATAGATGAGAGTTTGAAGCAAGAGGCGAAAGATAGGATAATAAGAAAAGGATATTTACTCCAAGATATAGCAAAAAATTACTCATCAAGTGAGAGATTTTTAAATGCTATAACTCTAGGAAGTGGGGAGATGAGTGAGGGTGAGGGTGTAAATCTACTCAGCATTCATGCAAGTAAAGGCTTAGAATTTACAGAAGTTTTTGTTATAGATTTGATGGATGGAAGGTTTCCAAATCGAAAACTCATGAGCAAGGGTGGAAGCCTCGAAGAGGAGAGAAGACTCTTTTATGTAGCAACTACAAGAGCAAAAGACAGACTTTTTTTATCTTATGCAAAGTATGACAAGATTAAGAAAATTACATACATACACTCACCATTTCTTAGTGAAGCAGGGCTAATTAACTGATGTTGTGTATTAAAATTTCATTTATAATTCATTGGTACAATATATCATAATCTTTTATATTCACTAAGGCTTCACA
>JALVAU010000290.1 GCA_027011025.1 Campylobacteraceae bacterium
TTGTTGTCTCTATAATTGTAGTACTCTTGTTTATGTCTTGATTTTTAAAAGCATTGTCTATCATATTGAGAGCTATTCTATCTTTTACTGAGCCAGAAGGATTTAAAAACTCACATTTACCAAGAATACTACATCCTGTTTCATTTGAGATTTTATTTAACTTTATTAACGGCGTATTGCCTACTAATTCTCTTACATTGTTTGCATACATAATGTGTCCTTATATACTATAGTCTATATGATTTGTTATCTTTTTCTCAAAAATCTCTAGATAGGATAGAGATTTATCAAAAATTTGAACTATTTGTTTGTCGCAATCACGGAAGAAAAGATCAAACATAGGATTTTGTATATCATCTTTAATACAACTAATCTCCCCATCAAGCACCATGATAATGTCTTTAATCAAAATATCCTCATGATTATCTCTTAATCTATATCCGCCTTTTGCTCCTCTTGTGCTAGTAACTATATTAGCATTTTTTAATCCTGATAAAATCTGTTCTAAATAACTTTGAGATATACCTGTTTTTGTAGATATATCCCTTAACTGTGTAGGTTTTTGACTCTCTTTATGCTTATATAGTTCATAAATTGCTATCAATCCATATATACTTTTTTTGGTTAAAAGTGACATTTTTAACCAAGTGCTATTTTTAAATCTTCTATCAAATCATCTGCATTTTCCAATCCAACACTTACTCTGATAGAGCCTGGATTTATACCGGCTTTTTTTAAATCCTCAAGAGGAACTTGAGAGTGTGTTGTACTAGCCGGATGGGTAATGATGGATTTTGAATCACCTATATTCACAACAACAGAAAATATCTTTGTACTATCCAATATACTCTTCGCATCTTCAAAATTTTCTACTTCAAAATTAAGCAAGCCTGAGCACATACCGTCTTTGAAATATTTTTCAACTCTATCATGTTGAAAATCATCCTCTAGACCGGGATATGATACACTCTTGACTTTTGGATGATTTTTTAAGAATTTTGCAACCTTGTAGGCATTTGCAGAGTGCTCTCTCATCCTTACATGTAGAGTCTCCAAACCTTGAATAAACAACCACGAATTAAAAGGTGAAGGCGTTGCACCAAAATCTCTCATCAAAGCAAGTCTAGCTCTTAAGATAAATATCGGGAAAGGCAACTGTGCATATATAAGCCCATGATAACTCTCATCAGGCTCATTAAATTCTGGGTATCTTTTGTTTTCAATGAGTTTGCCATTTAATCCTTTTCTTTGGATTATAGCTCCTCCAAGAGCAGTACCTTGACCATTTATATATTTACTAGTACTATGAACAACAACATCTATACCATGAGTTAATGGCTGAAATAAAATAGGTGTTGCGACAGTATTGTCACAAATTGTCACTATATTATACTTATTTGCAACATCAACAATTTTTTCTACATTTGGTATGGCAACCTGAGGATTTGATAGCGACTCAAAAAATATAACTTTAGTCTTTTCATCAATCAAATCTTCCAAGTCTTGAGCACTGTTGCTATCAAATATCTTACAATTTATACCAAATCTTTTCAGCGTATGACTTGTCAGAGTAGTAGTACCTCCATAGACTTTGTCCGATACTATTATATTATCTCCTGCGCTTGCAAGGTTGATTATAGAAAACAAAACAGCAGAGTGTCCGCTTGCGGTTGCAAGTGCAGCTTCCCCATCTTCAACTGCTGCTAGTCTTGACTCTAGTATATCTGTTGTAGGATTATTTAATCTTGTATAAATAGGTCCCAACTCCTTTAGAGCAAAAAGATTTGCCGCATGATCTGCGGAACCAAAATCATAGGCAGTTGTCTGATAAATCGGAACTGACATTGTTCCAAAATCATTTTTTTCATATCCTACATGTAGAGCTTGAGTCTCTTGTTTCATCTAATTTTCCTTTGATAGGGTAGGGCACCCAATATTTTAATTGACGAATTATAGCTAAGTATATACTTAATGTCAAGTAAGTCTATAAATAAAGTCAGGATTAGAAAAACATAATATTTATGAAATTTTTGTTTGTTAGTAATTAGAAATGCCATGCTAAACCCT
>JALVAU010000291.1 GCA_027011025.1 Campylobacteraceae bacterium
CCAAATAAAGAGACTTATTATATCCTGGGAAAAAGTGCTTGAAAAGTATTTTTGAGATTAAAAATCAAGAGATTATATATGAAGTTTTAGATAGAGCCGATTATGGTACACTAGCTATCTGCAAAGAGGGTATGCCATACAGTTTACCACTTAATTTTGTGAGGATTAGTAAAAGTCTCTATTTTCATGGCTCAAAAAATGGCAAGAAGATGGATATCTTAAGAGAGAACCCTTTGGCATCCTTTAGTGTAGTAGAACCATACTCTATAATCTCCTCATATTTTAGCTCAAATGAGAATCTAGCATGTCCTGCAACACACTTTTTTAAATCGATCATTATTGATGGAAAAATAGAGTTTATTAAAAATTTTGATGAAAAAACTCAAGCCATAAAAGCTTTGATGAAAAAATTACAAAAAGAGGGTGGATACAAAGCTCTTGAAGATGAGGTCTATAAAAACATAATAGATGCAACTACGATATACAGATTGAAGATAGACAACATAGGCGCAAAATTCAAATTTGGACAACATTTAACCAAAGAGAGATGGGATATGATCATAGAGCATCTCCAAAAAAGAGGCGATAAAAAAGATATAGAGACAGTAAAATTAATGAGAAGCTTTCGACCCTGACAAATGCATAAATCTCTAAAAAATCTGTTTGTCATAGGCGATGTTCATGGTTGCTACTATACTCTTCTGAAGCTTGTAAAAAAACTTCCAAAAAATGCGAAACTTGTATTTGTGGGTGATTTGTGCGATAAGGGTAATTTTTCAAAAGATGTTATAGAGTATGTGATAGAAAATAAGCACCTTTGTATAAAAGGAAATCACGAATACCTCATGCAAAAATATCTCAAAAAAGCCGTCATAAACAAAGAGATATCAAACAGTTGGGCGACTAACAAAAGTTGGGGTGGAAAAGAGAGTATAAAAAACTACTCAAAAGATGCTAAACTTTTAGAAAAACATCTAGATTGGATTGGTAATCTGCCTCTATATCTTGAGATTGATAGATATTTTATAACCCATGGTTTTGGATTGCCCTATTACAAGAGAAGAGATGATAAAAAATCTCGCTCGCTTTTTGTAAACAGGATAGATGATACAACACACATCAAAGATTGGGAAGATTTTAAAAATTATAAAGTTATCAACATCTTTGGGCATTGTAATTTTAGTGAAGTCCTAAGAGGAAAGAATTATGTCTGTATAGATACAGGATGCTGTTACGGCAACAAACTAACAGCCTTAAACCTCAAAACACTAGAGACTATAGAGCAAAAAACCGACAAAAGGGACATCACCCCATAGTTTGCTTTGGCAAACTCTCTACATATATTGATTGACTTGGAAATGCAAAGCTTGCATCGTTTTTTTCTATAATCTCCATTATCTTGAAGTTTATATCTTCTCTTACTTCTAAGAATTTACCCCAATTTGTTGTAGTGGTAAAAAAGTAGCAAAATATCCCAAGAGCACTATCTCCAAACTCATCAAAACGAATCATGATGGTATCTTTATGAATGTCTGGATGATTTTGCAACATCGTTTTTAAGTCTTTGAGTATATTTTGCATCTGTTTTTTTGTGGTGTCATAAGTCAAACCAAGTCTTGTTTTTATCCTTCTTTTGCCCATTTGTGACCAGTTTGTGATAGGGGAATTTGCTATCGTGGCATTTGGTACACTTATGAGTGCTTGCGTAAATGCTCTGATTCTTGTGGAGCGGATACCTATGCCCTCAACTGTTCCCTCAACATCTGGAGTCTGAATCCAATCTCCTAACTTAAACGGGCGATCTGTGAAGATAACGAGCGAACCAAAAAGATTTGCTGCTGTATCTTTGGCAGCGAGTGCAAATGCCATACCAACCAAACCCAAAGAGGCGAGAAAAGCACTAACATTTATGCCCCAACCTTGCAATATACTCATGATTCCAATGATGATAGTTATAATTCTAAGAGTCTTGATAGTGAAGTTTTCTATATCCGCACTCAACTTTTTGCCAAATTTTGAGTAAAACTTATCAAATATATAAGCAAATTTATCTATAAGCCTATATACAAGCCAAAATATTAAAAAAGTAGCAAAAGACTCTATAAGTTTATTTAAAAATATATCTAGTTTTGATAGACCAAGCCACTCTTTGGAAAAGTAAAAACCAATCAAAATAATAGAAAATTTCAGAGGTAGCTCAGCAGTTACAAGAAGTTGATCGTCAAATTCTGATTTTGTTTTGGATGTAAGCTTTCTTAATACCTTTAGAAGTATTTTGCTAGTAAGATTGCTTAGAACCAATGCAATTGCAAATATCGTTATGGCAATGGCAATATCTTGAATAGTAACGCCAGAAAGTTTGTAGTTTAATATCTCATCTATATTCATTTTATATCTCCATTTTTAGTGTCTAACCAAGAGTAATGATAGCATAAAAATAACAGCACGAATTTGTTTGAATTGCATGGTTAAGAGATTTTAACATATTATCAGATATAATTTCATAAAAAAGGGAAAAAGATTGAGTATTTCTCTTGTTGTTATTGTAGGGATTATCTTATTTACATGTAGCACCATACAAGGTATAGTCGGCTTTGCTTTTAATATCTTTGCTATTCCTCTTCTGATATGGAGTGGACTAGGGTTGAGTGAAGCTATATCTTTGACTACTATTCCTATTTTTTTTCAATCATTTACATCTACCTATAAACTAAGAGAACATGTACTGTGGAGGGAAGTTGTACTTGCTACGATTTATAGGTATATCGGTATTCCTATAGGAATTTTTTTACTGATCTATGTGACAGCATTTGATAAAAGCACTGTTAAACAGGTAGTTGGAGTCGCTATACTTTTAGTAGTTTTATCTCAACTCTATCTCAAGGTAGAACCAAAAGAGAAAGTAAGTTCATTTTGGACTTTTATAGCTTTTTTCAGTAGTGGTTTAACTCTAGGACTTATATCTATGGGTGGACCACCCGCTATCATCTGGGTGATGGCTCAAAAGTGGAGTGCAATCACAACAAGAGCTTTTCTCTCTGCTATCTTCTTTCTTGCATCACCTTTGCAGGTTGTATTGTTGTACTATAACTTTGGCGATAAATTGCTAAATTTCTTTTTATTGGGTTTAGCCTTTTCTCCACTTGTGATTATAGGCACACTTTGGGGTGTAAAAATAGGGGCATATTTAGATAGAGAGAGGCTTAGAAAAATCATACTTTTTTTACTGTTTATTACATCTATAGTCTCTATAGTTTCACCATATTTAAGGGGTTAATGTGCGTTATTTAGTCTCTATCATGCTGTTTGTCCTTTCCGTTTTTGCAAAGGATATAACGGCAACATATAGGGTTAGTTTTGGAATATTTGGACAAATAGGTACAGCAAAAACAACTCTACATGTAGAGGATGGACGATACAAAATCACAATCGAGGCAAAATCAACAGGTTTTGCAGCATTTATAAGCGGTAACAGAGTTGAATACTATGAGAGCAAAGGTCTCTTGGTAGATGGATTTTTAGTACCTGATATATATAAGAAAGTGGTTCAAAAAAGTGTGAGTGCGGGTGAAGATAGAAGAGTCTTAAAGAGATACATATTAACTTATAATTTTAACCATAAAAATAAAACAGTCACAGCTACAAAAATAAAGATAAAAGGCAAGCAAAAAAATCAAGCTGTAAAAAAGTTAAAATTTTATACAAATAATGACATCTTGAGTCTATTTTTTAATTTCAAAAAACTATTTCCATCTTTGGAGCTAAAAAAAGAGCATACTCTTTATGCGGTAGGAGCTGAAAAGAACACAGGTAAAATTGAACTTTTCCCTCTGGACAAAAAGGAGTTTTCAAAATTGATAGATGTAAAATCTAAAAATCTAAAATTTTTAAAAGTGGTGTTAAAAGATAGGATATTTGGAAGTAAAAAAGGTGAGCTCTATCTTGCACTAGACAGTAGTGGCTTCTGCCAAAAAGCTGTCTTAAAAGATGTCATATTTTTTGGCGATATAAGAGGGGAGCGAATTGAAAAAAATTATTAACAATATAGACAAAGGTGTGCTATATATGCTTTTAGCATCTCTCTTTTTTGCTATAGTCGGTGCTTTTGCGAAGACTCTCTCACATCAGATGCCATCTGTCGAGGTTGTATTTTTCAGAAATCTTATCAGTCTGATTTTTGTAGTTTCTACCATATATAAGTATCCCATAAAACAGAGTGGAGGCAAACCTTGGCTTCTGTTTTTCAGAGGACTTATGGGGCTTTTAGGAGTGTTGGCATTTTTCTACAATATCGCTCATATCACTCTAGCGGATGCTATGACTTTTTCAAGGACTTCACCTATATGGACAGCTATATTTGCTTATCTGTTTTTGGGCGAAAAGATAAGTAAAAAAGGATGGATAGCAGTTTTTATAGGTTTTTTAGGAATAGTTTTGATTATGAAGCCAAATGGTTTAACCTTCTCAAAAACGGATATTATAGGGGTTTTTAGTGGAGTTGCTGCTGCTTTAGCATATACAAGCGTTAGGGAACTTAGGAAATATTATGATGCTAGAATTATAGTTATCTCATTTATGATTATGGGCTCACTGTTTCCCGCACTCTTTATGTGGATAGCAAACTACTATAGATTGCCAAGTCTAGATTTTATAACTGCATCTTTTGTATTGCCAAGTGGTATATCATGGTTATATATCGTAGGCTTAGGTGGATTTGCAGCACTTGCTCAAATATATATGACTAAAGCTTATGGAGAGACAAAAGCCGGTATAGTAGGAGCAAGTAGCTATGCTGTGATACTATTTTCTATATTTGTAGGAGTTTGGCTAGGCGACTCTTTACCTGATATGATAGGGTTTTTTGGTATAATCCTAGTAGTATTAGGCGGAGTCTTAGTGGCGATAAAGTAGTTTCAACACTTTTTATAGGTATGAGCCTAAGCTTTAGTAGAGCTTGTGATTGGCAAGGAATTTACTTCTTTGCTAAGATTGACAATTAAAACGAAGTTTACGACCGCAGGTTGTGCTTTAGTAGAGTGTGAATTGATGAGGAATTTACTTCCTTATCAAGATGACAATTAAAACGAAGTTTACGACCGCAGGTTGTGCTTTAGTAGAGTGTGAATTGATGAGGAATTTACTTCCTTATCAAGATGACAATTAAAACGAAGTTTACGACCGCAGGTTGTGCTTTAGTAGAGTGTGAATTGATGAGGAATTTACTTCCTTATCAAGATGACAATTAAA
>JALVAU010000292.1 GCA_027011025.1 Campylobacteraceae bacterium
GTGAATTGATGAGGAATTTACTTCCTTATCAAGATGACAATTAAAACGAAGTTTACGACCGCAGGTTGTGCTTTAGTAGAGTGTGAATTGATGAGGAATTTACTTCCTTATCAAGATGACAATTAAATGAAAAAGGTGATAAGATGATTTTGATAGCAGGACCATGTTCGATAGAGAGTAGAGATTTGCTTCTTGGTGTGGCAGAAAAACTGGTAAAATATAGTGAAGATAAGAGTATAGATTTCTATTTCAAATCTAGCTTTGATAAGGCAAATAGAACAAGTTTAAGTAGCTTTAGAGGACCGGGAATTGAAGAGGGTTTGAAGTTGCTTGATGAGGTGAAGAGGGAGTTTGGCTTTAAGATTTTGACTGATGTTCATGAGAGTTATCAGCCAAAGATTGTAGCAGAGGTGGCAGATGTATTGCAAATACCGGCATTTTTATGTCGCCAGACTGATTTGTTAGTAGCTAGTGCAAAAACTGATGCGGTAGTAAATATAAAAAAAGGTCAATTTCTAAATCCAAGCGATATGAGATACTCAGTAAAAAAGGTATTAGAGACAAGAGGCATAGAAGAAGAGGGCAAAGATATTGCTTTTAAAAATGGAGTATGGCTAACTGAGAGAGGCAGTACTTTTGGTTACGGCAATCTAGTAGTAGATATGAGGAGTTTTTTGATTATGAGTGAGTTTGCGCCTGTGATTTTTGATGCCACTCATTCAGTTCAGATGCCAGGAATCGCAGGAGGTAGCAGCGGAGGAAAACGAGAGTTCGTAGCTCCACTCTCAAGAGCAGCCGCAGCCATAGGGGTGGATGGATTTTTCTTTGAGACTCACTCCAATCCAGATGCTGCTTTGTGTGATGGACCAAATATGCTCAACCTAGAGGCTTTAGATAGTGCCATAGAGGATATAAAAAAGATACAAAATGTCCTTTAATGATTTTGCTATTTAACCAATGAGTAAAACTCATCTTTAAATTTACCTATATAGCTATCTATGATATAGGCAACCGATGGTGCAAAAACACAAATAGTCTTTCCGTTTAGGATAAAGCTCAGATCCATAAGAGTCTGGAGATCTTTTTTGGTTCCATTTCCATCTAAAATTTTGCCCATCAGTTTATCACTCCAGCCAACCCCTTCTCGACAAGGAGTGCACTGTCCACAGCTCTCATGATGGTAAAATTCAAATAGATTTTTAACGACATCAGGCATAAATACAGACTCGTCCATCAGTATCATGCCTCCTGTCCCAAGACTTGAGCCGTGAGCTCTTAGAGACTCATAATCAAGAGTTATATCTTCTATTTCATCAGCTCTTAATACATGAGTTGAAGATCCTCCGGGGATGATGGCTTTTAATTTTTTGCCGTCTTTGACACCCCCGCCAACTCTATTTATAAATTCACTCATACTCTCGCCAAACTGTATCTCATAAATACCAGGTTTTTGCACATGACCACTCATGCCAAAGAGCATAGTACCGGGGCTTTTTTGAGTACCAAAAGCCCTGTATGCTTCAAAACCATCTTTCACTATAAAAGGTACACTTGCTATTGTCTCCACATTGTTTACAACAGATGGGCATCCAAAGAACCACTCTGGCTCTTTTTGCTGAGGTTTTAGTCTCGGATGTCCTCTTTTGCCCTCTAAAGACTCTACTAGGGCACTTTTTTCACCACATATATAAGCACCGGCACCTCTGTGGAGTGTTATATCGAGCTTATAGTCATATCCGTCAACACTCTCTCCCAAGATTTTAGCTTCGTATGCTTCATCTATTGCCCTCTGGAGTCTCTTTGCCCAAAAAACATACTCACCTCTTATGTAGATATAGGCATGATGAGATTTTATAGCATAGCTTGAGCAGATAATTCCCTCTATCAAAAGGTGTGGATCAAATTCGAGTATCTGCCTGTCTTTAAAAGTTCCCGGTTCACTCTCATCTGCATTGACTATAAGATAGGTTGGTTTTTCACTTGGATTTGGTATTAGTTTCCATTTCCCGCCTGTTTGCGCACCTCCTCCACCTTTTCCTCTTAATCCGCTTTTGTCAACTGCTTCAAGAACATCTTCACTACTCATAGAGAAGAGTTTTTTCAAAGATGAGTATCTGCCATTTTTTCTAGCAACCTCTAGTATATGTGAGTCTTTTATATCAAAATTTTTACTCTCAATTTTTTTTATC
>JALVAU010000293.1 GCA_027011025.1 Campylobacteraceae bacterium
TCATAGAAGAGCATTGCAATGGAACACTTAGTGTAAGCAATAGTGATGTAGGAGCAGTGTTTAGGGTGGAGATAAGTAGCTTGGACACATGATGAAAACAGCACTAATCACAGGCTCAAGCAGCGGAATAGGAAAAGCTATATACGATATCTTGAGTAAAAACGGATATAAAGTTTTTGGTATAAGCAGAAAAGACGGCGATATAATATGTGATTTGAAAGATTTAAAAGCTCTACATATCAAAGTTAGAGAACTATTAAAAAATAGTGATATAAATCTTCTTATAAACTGTGCTGGAGTGGGCGTATTTAAACCTCATGAAGAACTCTCTTTGCAGAAGATAGAAGAGCTCGTAGATGTAAATCTCAAAGCTCCTATTGTGCTTACAAATCTATGCCTTAGAAGCCTAAAAAAAACAAAAGGTCAAATCATAAATATCTCATCAATCGAAGCAACAAAGCACTCTAAATTTTCGGCTCTCTACAGTGCTACTAAAAGCGGACTTCGAGACTTCTCTCTATCCCTTTTTGAAGAGTTGAGAAAATCGGGTGTCAGAGTTACAAGTATAAATCCAGACATCACAAAAACAGCATTTTTTGATAATCTTAACTTCAAGCCAAGTGATGACAAACAGAGCTACATAGACCCCAAGGATTTAGCAAAAGAGGTTTTAAATATAATCAATTCACCATTTGTGACTACAGATATAACACTCAGAGCACAAAGATTTGCCATAAAAAAGGGATAATTTGAAAGTACAAATAGTATTTTTCATACTTTTTATAAGTATATCTTTGTTTTCAAAAGTAGATTTAAATGAGATCATCAAACAAGCACAACCCGGCTCTAAAATAGAACTTCCCAAGGGTATATTTAGAGGTCCAATTATCATAGACAAACCGCTAATCTTAGAAGGATTTAAACAAAAAAGCATCATAAAAGGCGATGGTAACGGCACGGTCATAACCATACTCGCTCCACATGTAGAGATAAAAAATATAACGATTCAAGACAGTGGAAAGCAAAGATATAATTTAGACAGCGGCATAAAAGTGAAAAATGTAAAAAATATAACTATAAAAAATTGCAAAATCAAACAAACTCTTTTTGGTATAATTTTTCATAATACAAACAACTCAAAAATCGTTGATAACACCATAATATCATACAAAGAAAAAGTAGTGGACAATAGAGGTGATGGCATAAGACTCTGGGGCTCAAACAACAACCTCATAGCAAATAATCACCTGATAAAAAGCAGGGATCTTTCACTTAGCAGATCAAATAACAATATAGTAAAAAACAATATCATAAAAGAGAGCAGATACGGTATAATGGCTGATATGAGTCATGATGTAAATATAACTTCAAATAAAATCACTTTGAATTATGCGGGTATTATGGTGGGTAATGGTAAAAATATCAACATAAAAGATAATATTATAGCCAAAACTTTACTCTCTACAGGTATAGGTATCATGCTTAAAAACGGCAAAAATATACATGTATCTCATAATCTGATCACAGCAAATTCACAAGCTTTTTATATAGACTCTTCTCCAGCTGAAATAGGAATACAAAGATATATAGATCACAATGAAGTCATAAGAAACAACAGCGCTTTTCATTTTCATTCAGTCATTAAAAATAATATTATCAAAAATAACAATATAATCGGAAATCTTGAAGATGTACTGATAGACTCAAAAGGCTATAAAAAATACAAAAACGAGATTAAGGAAAATTATTGGGATAGATATATTGGTTTCGACAAGGATGGTGACGGCATAAGCGATGTGCCTTATCAAGTTTTGATTTACGCTGATAAACTATGGCAATTTGATCATCATTTAAAGTTTTTTTATGCAACACCTCTGCTAAGTATCGTAGATTTTATAGAACGATTAGCACCTTTTAGCGAACCTGTACTTTTGCTAGAAGACACAAAACCTCGAAGAGAAAAAAATCCAAATACTAAAAAAGTAGACTAATATTATCCTTTTTTCTCTTTTGTGAGTGCTATCATAAAGAAAATTACAATTATAATTGCCGCTGTTATGA
>JALVAU010000294.1 GCA_027011025.1 Campylobacteraceae bacterium
ATATGGATCATATCTTAAAACCAAATCTGCTATGCCGTCCTCTCCTATGGTGTAAGAGTTATCTTGGCTATCTAAATCTGCTAATGCAAGAGTATTCCCACAGGTATCTGCTCTATCTTCAGAACCGACAACAAAAGATAAGCCATCTATACTTGGCTCATCATACTTTTTATCAAGTGTCAGGCTTGTATTGGTATCAACACTTTGAATGGACCATCCTCCAAGATATTTTGAATCGTGTCTATAATCACTAGCCAAGACAATAACTCTATCTTTTTGAGATATAACATTAGCAAATTCTGAATTTACACTATTTATCGAAAATGTAGCTGGATCTCCACTACTTAAAATTCCACTATTTACATAATAGAGTGGTGTTACATTGTCCTTACTAGAGAGTTCAAGACCATTTACAACCCCGGCATATATATGCTCTCCTTTATTGGCAGGATTTCCGTATTTATCTATTGCATGTACTATATAGTGGTTAGAAAACAGACCTGCACTATAATCCGTATCAACATATACTAAAGAGAGGGAACTAATAGGACCCGACATAATCGTATAGCTAAAATCTTGCTCTATAGTTACATTTTTTTCTCCATCAAAAATTGTAGCACTCGCTTTTATAATAGCGATGCCGGCTCTTGAAAAACTGTCTAATTTTATAGAGTTTTGAGCTTTATCAAAATAACTTGTGTTTGCTAATTCTGCTCCGTTTATATTGAATTTAAGCATATCTGGAAATTCTGATATCAAATTGACATTATGCACATTTACATTATCTATAATAGTCGTATTGTTATCTTTTTCATATATTCTAACCAATAAATTTGCGCTATCTTCGATTTTAATAGAAGATGAATCTAGTGATAAATCTATCGCATACTCAGTAGCATTTGTATCCGCTACTAATTTTCTAAATGAAATAGGCAACTCATTTTGTATTGTAGAGCCATCTGGATTGTTTACAGTAAATGTTATGGTTTTATTTGTATCATATATAGCGCTGAGATTATCAGGAGATGTATAAACTACGCTACCTTCTCCATTTGCATTCGTTTCAATACTTTGGGCCAAAAGCGTTCCGTAGTCATTTCCACTACCATCTATCAAAGAGGAAATATTTATATTTGCACTAATTGGTTCATTATTATCATTGATGGTAACAACTTTAATAGTATGGGATTCATTTGCCGTCAATACTTCAAAAGAGTTTGGCACCAAATAAAGTTTATTTACATGATTTGCATTTGACTCAATAAATTGTAAATTTACAACTGATTGCAAAGTATTATCATCTTTAAGATAAAACTTCAGACTTGTGGTGTTTAAGTCTTTTATTGATAAGGGTGCATCATAAGTAAAAGATGCTTTTCCGTTCGCATCAGTTAGTGCTTCATATGACTTCAAAGTTCCAAAAATAGGTTGTACAAAATCAGCAAGTATCTCCTTGTCTGCTACTGGTGTACTAAATCCATTTTTAATTTCATATAGATATATATCTATATTTTTTTCTTCTTGAGAAGCTGAAATAGTTATATTATTTGTAGCAGTACTCAAAGCATATTGTGCTGTAGTATTGTTATTTACTACGGAGTCTTTTACGGAAAGCAGAGAAAATTCTACACTTGATTTAGGAGCTTGCACAACTCCTTGGACAGTATCATAAATTGTTTTTGTCCTATGCAATTCTATAGTCGAATCACTACAAGAAGAGTTAAAATTGATCTCTATATCCAATTGTTGTATAGAACCAGAAGCCGAATCAAAACTCAAAGTAGCAGGAGAAAAAGTAGCGCTAGCAATATCACAACCAGGTGCAATCACATAAAAATCGCTCAACTCTATTTTTCTTACCAAATTATTTGTATTAACTATATCATCAACACTAATTTTTACAAAACCTGTGATGGTTTTAGCATCTGAATTATACTTAAGAGTATTATCTACAGAAGTAACTGTTGCGCTACTCCCTCCTCCACCACATCCTGAAAAAAAGAGAAGCAACATCAAAAATGATACCAAACCAAAAAAATTCCTCACAATCTACCTC
>JALVAU010000295.1 GCA_027011025.1 Campylobacteraceae bacterium
GATAAAGATATGATTAACAACTTTTATCAAAAGAGATTTTATCCACTTAGAAATGGCAAAGCAGTAGCTAGTTTTGGTGATCACAGATACTATAGTTATAAAAAACAACAGATTAGTGAGGCATGGCATTTGGGACTAGATCTAGCCAGTGTTGCAGGAGCAAAAATCAGAACTCAAAATAGCGGTGTTGTAGTATTTGCTGATCCAAACGGGATATATGGCAATAATCTCATAATCTATCATGGACTAGGTTTATATACTCTTTATGGTCACTGCTCTAATTTTTTAGTAAATAAGGGAGATCAAGTAAAAGCGGGTCAAGTTATTGCAAATACAGGTTCAACAGGCTTAGCATTAGGGGATCATTTGCATTTTGGAGTTTTGGTGCAAGGTGTTGAAGTTAGACCTGAAGAGTGGATGGACAGATCTTGGATGAAAACAAATGTATTTAATATTATCAAGACATCTAAAAAAATGATCAATAGAAAGTAGAGGAATTATTTTTGCTTCGTTTTATTTATATAATTATGCTGAATACAGCAATAAGGATGTAACATCAAACAAACTACGATAAAAAATAGGATAGAGAGTGTCGGTATAGGACTCCATAAAGGTGAGCCAATCAAAATAGCACTCGAGCCGATGGAATCCAATAGTGGTGTCATTTTTTATAGAAGTGATGTTGGTATGAGTGTAAAAGCATCACCACAGAATGTAGTAAATACACAAATGGCTACGGTAATAGGAAATAGTGAGAATTATATATCTACTATTGAACATCTTCTTTCAGCAGTCTATTCTTATGGAATTGACAATATAAGAATAGTTGTTGATGGTTCTGAAGTGCCTGTTATGGATGGAAGTAGTGCGAGTTTCTGTATGCTTTTAGATGAAGCAGGCAAGAGAACACTTGAGGCAGGAAAGAATTTTTTAATTATAAAGAGAGAAGTAGAGGTGGTGGATGGTGAAAAATATGCCAAAGTAACCCCTTCTCTTAAGCCAACATACGATTTTACTATCGATTTTAATCATCCTGTTATAGCAAGACAAGAGTATAGATTTGAGTTTAGCAAAAAAGGTTTTATCGAAGAGATTTCTAGAGCTAGGACTTTTGGTTTTCTTAAAGATGTACAGTATCTAAGAAGTAGAGGTTTAGCACTAGGTGGATCTTTGGAAAATGCAGTAGTGCTTGATGACCACAAGATATTAAATCCAGAAGGCTTACGATATAAAGATGAATTTGTCAGGCATAAGATTTTAGATGCTATTGGGGATTTGTCTCTCTTGGGAGCTACTGTTGTGGGGAATTATCAATCATTTGCAGGTAGTCACAGCCTTAATCATAAATTGACAAAAGAGATTTTAAAAGACCCAAAAAATTATGAAGTTAGAGCTCTTAGTATCCAAAATATACAAGAATTAGAAAAGGTTTTGGCATAAAACAACTACTTACGGTGGATGTTCTGGTGATATCATTATCGTCCCCTCTAAAAATAGGCATATACGAAAATAGTAATTTAATAAAAGAGTATTGTAAAAATGAGCAAACAAGTGAAATATTGCCTACTGTTTTTATGGAAATTTTACAAACATATAAGATAGATACTCTCTTTTTTGCAAATGGACCCGGGAGCTTTATGGCTATAAAAGTTTCATACATTTTTTTAAAAAGCTTAAGTATAACATTAGGCATCCAACTACTAGGTTGTGATGGTTTCGCTTTTAACAATAATAGACCTATTCGTGCTATGAAAAGGGTATATTTTGTAAAAAAAGATGGTAAAATAGTAACAGAAGTGATGCACGATGATATAGAGCAGAGCTTTGATTTACCTTCTATTTTAGAGAAAAATCTGTTCTCAAAAGATAGTGAACCACTATATATCTTACCTGCTGTTTAGTTTGGTCGAAATCACAGGAGCAATAAATGAAAATTAAAATTCCAGCAACTAGTGCAAATTTAGGTCCAGGATTTGATTCTCTTGGTTTGGCTATCGCCTTATATAATGAAGTGCGTATCAAACCCTCTACATATCATAGCATATCTATAAAAG
>JALVAU010000296.1 GCA_027011025.1 Campylobacteraceae bacterium
ATGATTGGATAAATTGATAAGCCAAAAGATAATTTTTTGTAGCATCTATTATATCTTGGTATGGAGATTTGACGATAGGGATACTTAATTTTTCCTCCTTCTCTTCATATACTATGGGCGTTGTGGTAAGAGTATAGTTACCATCCATCTTTTTTATATGCAGTTGAAGCTCTTCACCTATAGGGATTAAAACCTGTTCTATACTCCCATTATCATCTTTTAATATCTGAAATTTTACACCAGATGTTATTTCAGTAGCCAACTCTTTATCACCACCATCCAAGTTATAATATATGCTTTGAGGGAGTGAGTTATTTGCTAAAAAATTTAAAAAAGTTTCACCGCTTTTCCATTTCAGCTCTTCCATATAAGCACCATTCACATAAGAAAGCAGCAAAATAAATACAAAAAATACCTTATTCATAAAATTCCTCTTTTAATTCCTTTTTAAAAACGGTGATTATAACCAAAAAGCACTTAAATTTTTAACCATATTTAAAACAGTTATAGTATAATCTCATAAAACAAAGCAAAAGGAGTTCCATTGAGAAAAGCGATAATTGTCTTTTTTATATCAATCTGCACATTGGGTGCTAATGGATTATTTAAAGATTTTAGAACAGATATTTTAAAGATAAATGGTAATCAAGCCACAATAAAGAATTCAAAAGATATAGTTATAGGTTCAAGTGGAATTGTTATACACAAATTTGATAATAAAACATCTAGCATCATAGCAAGAGTTGATGTAGTCAATAAATCAGGAGAGAGTGCAACTCTTAGATTTCACACTTACCGTTCACTCAAACAGAGTGCCCTTCCAATCCCCGGAATTGCTCCAAAAGTTGGTGATGAAGTTATCTTAAACTATCTATATGATAGATCTCTGATAGTAGCTCCAAACTATAAAATCTATAACGAGATAACAAAACACTTCAAAAACATTACATGGGTACACCCAGACATCACCGGCACATATCTAGCAGAACACACTAGACCAAATCCAGATAGAAAAATTTTCCAAACTATGTGCAAACAAAATGTAGCCTCTTTGATCTTTTTTGCCCTAAATAACGAAGCGGTATTTGTTGATTGTAATAATTTTAAGATAGTCAAAAAATTAAAAGGGGGCAGAGTAAGAAGAGCTCAACTACCATTTTACACGAGAATCAAAGGCATAGACACTTCATGGTTTGATTTTGGCTCACACAAGATGGACTCGTACTCAAATTACTACAAAAGATTGATACACAAATGAAAACTTTACATGTAGAGTTCTTCAAAAGCATAGTAGGCGATGAAAATGTATATGATGACAAAGCTCACCTCATAGCATACTCTTACGATGCCACTCGAAATCACTACGAACCAGATGCTGTAGTCTTTCCAAGGGATGAAGAAGATATAAGCAAAATTTTAGAGTATTGCAATCAAAACCACATAATAATAACACCAAGGGGAGCCGGTAGTGGATTTACAGGCGGTGCACTTCCGGCAAATGGTGGAATTATATTGGCGCTTGAAAAACATATGAACAAAATCCTAGAGATTGATATGGAAAATCTAGTAGCAGTTGTACAGCCCGGCGTTATAAATATGAATTTGCAAAAGGCAGTAGAAGCCAAAGGACTCTTCTATCCTCCAGATCCTGCCAGCCAAGACTACTCTACGCTTGGTGGAAATGTCAGTGAAAATGCCGGAGGTATGAGGGCTGCAAAGTATGGCATAACCAAAGATTTTGTTATGGCTCTAAGAGCAGTTTTGCCAAATGGTGAAGTGATACGAGCAGGAAAAAGAACCATAAAAGATGTAGCAGGCTACAATATAGCCGGCATACTCATAGCAAGTGAAGGAACACTTGGAGTCATCACAGAGATTACGCTTAAGCTTCTAGCAAAACCAAAACTCTCCAAAAGTGCTATGGGTGTATTTCCAAGCGTACAAAAGGCGATGGAAGCTGTCTTTAAGACGATGGCAGCCGGTGTCACACCGGTCGCTATGGAGTTTTTGGACAATCTTAGTATAAGAGCAGTTGAAGAAAAATTTCATAAAGGTTTACCGACAGATGCAGGAGCTATCCTTATCACAACAGTCGATGGAAATCTTAGCCTAGAGATAGAAAATCAACTTCAAATTATCCAAGAGAGTTTTAAAGCAAATGGTTGCATAGATTTTAAAATAGCAAAAGATGCCAAAGATGGAGAAGATTTATGGTTTGCAAGGAGAAATGCAAGTCAAAGTATCACTATGTATGGAAGCAAAAAACTAAATGAAGATATAACTGTACCACGAAGCAAACTTCCGGCTATGCTTGATGAAATCGATAAGATATCCAAAAAATTTGCTCTAAAAATCCCATGTTTTGGCCATACCGGAGATGGAAATGTACATGTCAATGTGATGGTTGACGGAAACGATGAAAAAGAGCTCCAAAAGGGGCATGATGCCATAGTGGAGGTCTTTAAGGCAACTATTAAACTAGGTGGAACTCTTAGTGGTGAGCATGGCATAGGGCTAAGCAAAGCACCTTTTATGGGTTTAGCATTTAGTGAAGCGGAGATGAATCTTTTTCGTTCAATCAAAAGAGCATTTGACCCAAACAATATCTTAAATCCAGGCAAAATGGGTTTATAGTGGACTTCAAAAAACTTTTATTAGTTTTTAGAAAGATGAAAGACAAAGAGATAGCGCACTATGCATCATCTCTTAGTTTCCACACTATATTATCTCTGATCCCTATACTTCTTATTAGCTTTAGTATCTTTACTAAAATGCCTAGCTTCAAGGAGTATTATGCAAAGATTCAAAATTTTATATTTAGCTCCATGATTCCTACTCAACAAGATGTCATAAGTGGATATTTGACTAAATTTATGACAAATACCGGCAGTATGGGAGCTGTTGGATTGATATTTGTTCTATATGTCTCTATTATGTTCTTTTTTGATTATGAGAAGATAGTTAGCTCTATTTTCAAGGTACCGACTAGGAGTCTTTGGGAGTCTTTGACAACCTACTGGACGATGCTTACTCTTATGCCCCTAGGTCTTGCACTCTCGTTTTATTTTTCCAAGATAGCACAAAAGTTCTTAGACAAAAACCTACATGCAGGTGCATTAAACATCTATGCCCCACTACCCTACTTCACTATTTGGGTGCTCTTTTTTATACTCTATGTCATATCGGCAAATACAAAAGTAAACAAAAAACTAGCCCTTATAGCCTCTTTCATAGCATCACTGACTTGGTATATATCCAAAGCACTTTTTGTATTTTATGTCTCATACAACAAGACTTACGAGAGCATATACGGCTCTTTTAGTATAGCTATGTTCTTCTTTTTATGGATATACTTCTCATGGCTCATATATCTGTATGGGATAAAACTCTATTTTGTTTTAGATCAAATATATGGCAAAAGCCAAAGGCAAAAGAAGCAGAGCAACCCATCTGCTTTGGATACTAGCGATAGACAAAAAGAGATACAGGATTAAAAACCAAAGTGGTGTTGTGATTTCATATGTAGTAGCTTGAAGATTCAACAACCACTCAACTCCACCATCAAAGATACCACCACAGTTTATCAGATGCAAAAAAAGCTCTAGTGGATAAAACGGTACAAACAGCATACTTAAAATCGGTGAAAAGAGTTGAAGTGGAGTAAAAATAGGAAAGATAAAATGTACCACAGGTATCATCAAGATAAAAACCCAAAAATTTAGAAGCACAAATATCCAAAATCTATTTAGATTTGCAAAATGCTTTAAAAATAGAAATATATAGAAAACTCCACTCACAGAAAACCAAAACGAAACAGAAAATATAAGCCTCGGAAAGAGTATCAATATAAAAAAAACACTTAGAAAAAGAGTGGCAAATGAGATGATTTTTATATTTTTACTAAAGAGAAAAAAGCCAAACAAGGAGAGAACAAAAGAGCGCAAAAAAGATGGTGAAAAATCCAAAATGTACATATATCCAAAAAGCAGAGCAAAAACTACAAAAGCCAAATCAGCCTTTATGTTTCTATACGGAAAATATCTATCTTGGAAAAATCTATAAACAGGAGCAAACAAAAAGTACAAAATAGCACTGATGAGTCCTAGATGAAACCCGCTAATAGCTACAAGATGTGAGATACCTAGTTTTTGAATCTTGTCTCTCGTATTTTTTGAGATATTTGAAGCAAAAAATAGAGCTTCGTATATCTGCTTCATCTCTTTAGTTTTGTGCTGATTGGAAATCTGTTTTTTAATTTTATCAAGATAGTTTTTTCTCTTCTGTTTGAGAGGTTTTATATAGATACTAACAGCAAAAAAGTTTTTGAGATACTTCAAAAATGTAATTTTATCTGTCTTAAACTCTACGGATGCCCTAGAGCCTACAGGTATATCCCTCTTACTCCAACTCACTGTATAAAAGGTATATCCATCATCACTTTTAAGCTTAAAGACATCATAAGCTCTACCGTTTGATTTATATTTTTGGTAGTGATTTAAGACTTTTACAACCTCTACATGTAGAGGCTTCACAACTAAATGCCTATAGTGATAAAATTGCCATCCTAATGAGACAAAAA
This sequence comes from Campylobacteraceae bacterium, assembly GCA_027011025.1. Classification (GTDB taxonomy): domain Bacteria; phylum Campylobacterota; class Campylobacteria; order Campylobacterales; family Sulfurospirillaceae; genus JAADIZ01. The sequence goes on from JALVAU010000296.1 coordinate 4,580, forward strand.
AGAGCAAAATTAAAACAAACAAGCTCCAAAGTATCTCCTTTTTGTTTAGAAAGAGTGGAACAGCTTCCATCTAAATCGTAGGCATATCAATTTTAGCCTCTTTTTTATCTGTATCTTTGTAAATTATCTCTATCGGTACTCCGCCGGCATCTATAAACTTTGTAGTATTTTTTTGGAAGATCATATTTGCCACGCCTATTGGACCGTTTCTGTTTTTACCGATGATTATCTCTGCACTCTCTTCTGGTTTTTCAAAAAAGTTGCTTTTATACTCTTTGCCCTCTAGCCTAGCTCTTTGCTCTTTCTCTTTCTCTTCTCGCACTCTATAGACATCATCACGATATACAAAAAGTATGATATCAGCATCCTGTTCGATAGCACCAGACTCTCTAAGATCGCTTAGCATTGGTCTTTTATCGCCCCTGCTCTCTAATCCTCTATTTAGCTGAGAGAGTGCAACTATAGGCATATCTAGCTCTCTTGCTAAAAGCTTCAAACCTCTACTCATATCACTTACTTCAAGGTGTCTGTCTTTGCTTCCACTACCACTCATTAACTGCAAATAATCAATAACACAAAGACCGACTTCTGGGTGGTTTGTCTTTAACTTTCTGAGTTTTGAGCGGATCTTATGTATATCCACATTTCCGTCATCATCTACAAAAAACTTTTTCCCTGCCATCTCATCAGAGGCACTTGAAAGCCTAGTCCACTCATCATCACTCAAATCACCCCGCCTTATCTTTTGTAATGGTATAGAGGTCTTAGAGCTAAACATCCTAAGCATCAACTGTTCAGCCGGCATTTCAAGCGAAAATATAGCCACACCCTTACCGTCATCAAGTGCATTTTGGGCAAGATTTAAGCACAGAGCAGTTTTTCCCATCGCCGGCCTTGCTGCTACTATGATGAGATCACCCTTGCCAAAACCGGTCGTTAACTCATTTAATTTTGAAAATCCCGTATCTAATCCCACTACTACTTGATTTCCTCTTTTTTTAAGCTCAAGTATATGCTCAAGTGTCGCTTTTGTCATCTCTGGCGATTCTCTAAACTCTTTTGCCCCACTCTCTTGAGTTATCTGATATAGTTTTTGCTGTACTAAGTCCACAACTTCGATTGAGGGCAAATCCTTCTCAATCGCTACCTCTTTTATCTCACTTGTAAGCTCTACAAGCTCTCTTTTTATCGCTTTTTCTCGTATCTCTTGTACATAAGCTTTAGTAGAAGGCAGAGGATTTGTGGATAAAATCTCAAGCATTGCATCTTCATCAAAACGATTTTCTTGATTTAATTTTTTCTTTATAAACTCTTCATCGATAGGCAAATCTTCTTTTTCGCACTCAAGCATCGCTTCAAAGATGTATTTATGACTAGGAAGATAAAAATCTCTTGGCTTTAGAAGTGAGGCTATATCTTCAAAAGATCCTGGATCAAAAAGCACTGAGCTAAGGACTGATCTCTCTATGTTTATATTGTGTAAATTTTGCATCTATCTGTACTCTTTTTCAAATTCAATTGCTGCATCTTCGACTTCTTGCAAAAATCTATCTACTAAAAGTTCCTCTTTTAGCTTGGCGATAACTTCACCTTTTCGCATAATCAAACCCTGTCCTTTTCCAAATGCAATAGCAACATCTGCATGTTTTGCTTCACCTATAGCATTGACCACACAACCCATAACAGAGACATTTAGAGGTGCTTTTATGTGTCCTATCTTCTCTTCAACTCTTGCTACTGCTTCGACTAAATTTGCCTCTATGCGTCCACAAGTCGGACAAGAGATGATATTTACACCACTTTTTACCACTCCACTATCTTTCAAGATAGCTCTTGCAACATTTATCTCCTCTTCCAACTCGCCTGTTATAGAGACTCTCATCGTATCGCCTATGCCTTCAAGCAAAAGTGTTCCAAGTGCTATAGAGGACTTTATGGTAGAGTGAAAAAGTGTCCCAGCTTCCGTAACTCCAAGATGGAAAGGATACTCTACCAAAGGTCTAAGAGCTCTGTATGCCTCCACTGTTCGTGCCACATCACTTGCTTTTAGAGAAATCTTTATATCTGTAAAACCCAAATCTTCAAGGTATTTTATATTATACAGAGCCGACTCCACCATCGCTTTTGGAGTTGGTCCATATTTGTTGTCAAACTGCTCTTCGAGTGAACCGCTGTTTACGCCTATTCGTATAGGTATGTTTCTGTTTTGGCAAGCCTTTACCACCTCTTTTACTCTTGATTTTTCACCAATATTGCCGGGATTTATACGGATACAATCCACCACTTCGCTAGCTATCAAAGCCAAACGATAGTTAAAGTGTATATCTGCGATTAACGGCAATTTAATCTGCTCTTTTATAGCCTTCAATGCCCTTGCATCTTCATAATCCGGCACAGCAACACGAACGATATCACATCCCGCAAAATGCAATCTCTTTATCTGCTCGACCGTAGCATCCACATCTCTAGTCTTTGAGTAGGTCATAGACTGTACACTCACAGGAGCATCCCCACCGACAGCCACATCACCGACATATATCTTTTTTGTTTTAAATCTTTTTATCATTTTTTTCTTTCAAATCTTTTTGCCGTATCAGATTTCTTGTGATAGTTGTATTTGAGCGACTCTGCAACCGATGGGTCAAAATCTTCGATTTTGGGGTACCCTTCGTGTGAAGCCTTAGCGATGATACAACTATCACAAGAAATCTATGTCATTATACAAAAAAAGTGTTAAGAGAAAGATAATGGGTCGATGTCTATCTCTACATGTAGAGCTTTGCATCTGTGGGCAAATTTTAGTAGTTCTTGTGTATCTGTGCTTCTTAGG
>JALVAU010000297.1 GCA_027011025.1 Campylobacteraceae bacterium
GTCATGATAGTTTGTGATAATCACGAATTTTATTTTCTTATTTGTAGATTTTTCTATGAAAGCATTTAACTCTTTTGCAAAGTTATATGTTGCACTTGCATCTGTTAAAACCAAAAAATCTCCCATGTCTATATAACAGACATTAGAGACGAAACCTTTGTTTGATTTTAAGACAGGATTATAATCTCCTATAAAACAGCTGATATCTTTGTTAATTTTAAGTGGTTTAAATTCAAAAAAATTTGCAAATAAAAAAATTGGTAAGATTAAAAATAGCGTAAGTTTCTTCATTATAGCTCCATTGTCTTTTGGCAGGGAAAACCCCGCCAAAAGTGATTTAGTTTTTATAAAGTGAAAGTTCGATACCAGGGTTATTTTTAACACCTATGATATCCGGGGTTTCAAGCTTTAAGTTTTTGATATGTTTGTGATCTCCTAGATACTTCTCTACGGTTTCCCAAACAGGCTCGCCTTTAGAAGCACTACCAACTGTTGACCAGCCGGCTAGTTTGTAGATTCTATTTGCATCTATCTTCTCGCCGCTACTTAATTGTAAATTGGTGATTCTTTTACCTATATCTTTTCTAGGATCTATCGTATATGAGAGACCACCTGTTCGCACCATGTCGCCACCTTGTTGTAAAAATGGATCTTTATTGAAAAGATTATCGGCAACATCTTCTAATATAGTATGTAAATCAGCACCTTTTACATCTCTAGTGTAAGTCTCAGGATATGTCATAGAGGTGTGATTCATAAGATCATCAAAAGTGATAGCTTCGCCCGGAAGAACAGATGTTCCCCATCTAAAGCCCGGACTCATAGATATATCTGCTCCCTTTACTTCACGAAGAGCATCACAGATAATCTGATCAAATGTACCGTTAAAATTTCCTCTTCTATATAGAAGATTGTCAGTTGTAGCCAATGGTTTAGTAAGTTTATCTATAAAAGGAGCTCTTACTTTTTCTATATATTTTTTCATCTCAGGGTCTTCAGGTAAAAGATCAGAAAATACAGGCATTAGAGTAAATCTAAAGTCTCTTACTTTCTTGTCTTTTATATCAATATCAAGAACGCCGATAAACTTACCGTTTGAGCCTGAATTTATGACATGGGTAACGCCTTTAGAATTTTTAACAGGTACAGCTTCAGGAACGGCATCATGTGTGTGACCACCAAGTATAAAGTCTATACCACTAACAACTTCTGCCATCTTTTTATCAACATCATACCCATTGTGAGATATAACCATAACAGCATCTGGCTTCTCTTTTGTTCGGATTTCATCGACTAACTCTTGCATCTCGTCTGGCTTGATACCAAATGACCAATCAGGTATAAATCTCTGAGGATTTGCAATGGTTGTATAAGGAAATGCCTGTCCGATGACAGCTACCATATGGTCACCCATTTTCTTCATAACATACGGTTTAAAAGCTCTCCCGCTATCTTCATCATAAGCTTCTGCACCATTCATAAGTGCTTCATCTTTGACAAAAACATTTTGAGCTACAAAATCAGATTTTAGAGCTTTTATATTTTCTAAAATCTCTTTTTCTTTATATGTAAACTCCCAGTGACCGGTACAAACATCAACACCAAGCAAGTTTATAGCTTCTACCATGTCCTTACCTCTTGTATAAAGAGATGTTGCACTTCCTTGCCAAGTGTCACCACCGTCTAAAAAGAGGGTTTTGTCCTTGCCAAAATTCCCTCTAAGGTGATCAGTCAAAGTTTTGATATGTGCAAAACCGCCAACCCTATGAAATTTATGTGCATTTTGCACATAATTCATACAGGTCATAGCAAAACCTGCTCTAGAGTTTTCAGATATGCCATAGTATTTCAAAAAGTGGCTTCCAACGATGTGTGGAGGCTTGCCATAGTTTGAATCAAAACCTAGATTTACACTTGGTTCTCTGAAATGAATTGGCATAAGCTGTGCATGACAATCTGTCATATGTAAAAATCTTGCATTACCAAAATTTTGAATCTTATAGTAATCATTCAAGTTTTTTACATCAAAAAGCTTTTGATGTGATTTTGCAAACAAAGATGATGCCCCTAAAACGGACATCATATATAAAAATTCTCTTCTATTTAGTGAACTCATCTATCTACCTTCTTCACTTAGGTACTTGGGCACGCCAAGTTTTTTCAAACTCTGCCGATTGATCTAGTGCAGTTTGAGCCTCATAAGCAGCTTCATTTGCTAGAGCTATAGCTTTTTTAGGGTTACTTTTTGCTAGTTTTTTTGCCTTTTCTAACACTTTTTTAGTGTTTTTCCAAGCTACCATTTGGCTATGTGCTTTGTTGTATTTTGCTTGTGCATTTGCTATAGCGCTATCGACACCATTTGAGGCATAAGGATTATTCATCGCGCAACCCGCTAAAAATGCCACAGTTATAGTACTTATTAAGATTAATTTTTTCATATCAACTCCCTACTTTCTTGTATCTGGGCCAAAAAGTTTCATACCATTTGACATATATGTTAAAAAGTATGCTAGCTCTTTAAGTGGCTTACTTTGCATCTTTGGTTTTTCACTACCTGTATCTTTTACACAACCTGCTAGTCTTCTTTGAAGTGTTCCAAGTCCACCCCATTTGATTCTATATACCGGCATTTGTGTAGTAGCTCCTAGTGCTGGGCTTAGTGCTTCTGCTCTTATTCTTTTTCCTGCACTTTTTACATGGCACTCATTACAGCTTATCGCAAGATAACCTCTTTGTTTGTAGAAAAGTTTTTTACCGGCTTCATATGCTTTTGCAGCATTTTCATTTGGTATTTTGATATCTATCTTTTTACCTCTTGATTTTACAGCAAGATAGGCTACAACTTTTGCAAGATCACCTTTTCCGTATTTTAGAGGTTTTTCTCCATTTATGACTCTACACTCATTTACTGCCATTCCAATCGTAACTATTTCGTCTCTATGCACATCATAATATGGATAGTTTTGCTTTATGGCAGGATTTGGAAAACAACTTGCATATGTCTTTCCATTTGCAAATGGTTTATTGAACAACTCTTCTCCATCATCAACTGGAATTTCATATGGAGGAAAATCATTTATCTCCGCAAATTGCTCTTTGCTTGGCCTATACCAACTAAGAGGACCATCTTGAAAATCTTGAAATTTAAGAGGATATATATAATCCTTCTTTAACTCTTTTAGTGGCACATATGGAAAATATTTATCTCTGTTTGCAACAGGATTTTCAAATTTCTTTAAGAAATAATCCACAAATGCTTTTCTATCTTTTTCTGCTTGAGCATTAAAGTTCGCAGCAAAGACAATCGTAGTGCTTATCATCGATACAGCAACAATTTTTATCAGTTTTTTTAACATATCATCTCCTTTTTTAAAAACTTAGAGTTTTCATTTTCTGACCTTACGCATTTTTTCTCAAAAAGTCTTACTTTTCGTAGCTTCAGGTGGTTGTAGGGACTTTTGCCCCTGCCACTTTTATGAGTTTACTCATCATGGTGCGTAAAATTACTACTTTAATTTTATATCTTTCTTCTCGCTCTTTCCTGTATTGTCTTGCCACCATACTGTGATAGTATCGCCTTTTTTTGCACCTTTAAATGCAAATTTGATATATGGATTTTTTGATACTGCTGATGTTGGATACATATCATATACAACTCTTCCGCCATGTTTTACTGTTAGGTGGTTTATGTATTTTGCTTCACCTTTTCCGCCACCTATCTTACCTGATGCCATTGGATGCTTTACAAGTAATTTTACTGTTGCTATATCATGTTTAACTTTTGCTATTGCTTTTATTCCCATTTTCTTTTCTCCTAAATTTGTTTCATTAATTGTCATCTTTTTTAAGAGCAAAGCTCTTAAAAAATTCACGCTCTACTAAAGCTTAGCCTGTCGGCTAGAAGCTTGTTTAACTGTCATCTTGCCAAGGAAGTGAATTCCTTGTCAATTCACGCTCTACTAAAGCTAAGGCTTGTGCCTAGAACTTATTTTATGCTTTTTATTTTGTTGGTATCAACCGCCACATCCGCCTACTGTTACTTTTACTTGTTTTGTTGCAACATGAAGCTTACCGTTTGCATCTTCTACTACTAATCTTACATTTCCGGTTTTTCTCATTTTAATTCTTGTTGAAAATTTCGGGATAGTTCCTTCACTTAATTCCCAAGTAACTGCTAGTGGGTGTGGATTGCCATCTATGATTAGCGTCATAGATTTTGCATTATCAAGACTTGTAGAAACTGTTACAGGAACTGCACCACCATTTTCTGCGATATCCGGAAGTTTTAATTTTGCTTTATCATCCTTTATAACACTTGTAGTACCATAAGCATCTTTTAGTGCAGCATCACCTGAGGTTGCCATAAAAGCTTTTGGGTGCTGCGAAAATATACTTGCGCTTCCTACTGTCTGAAGTGCAGTTACTGCCATTGTTGCGAAACCTAATCCTAAAAAATTTCTTCTTTTCATAATTTATCTTCCTCTTTATTTTGATTTTGTTGTTGCTTGTAGATATGCTACAAGTGCATCTATTTGATGTTTTGTTATCTTGTGACTTCTTCCCATTGGTGGCATTAGGCTATTTGGAACTGTTTTGTTTGGATCCCAAATCTTTTCAAACAAATATGCCTTTGGATAGGCATCAAGATTTGCCAATTTTGGACCAATATCACCAGTTTGTGGTATGCTTGGATCACCTTGAACTGCATGACAAGCCAAACAGTTGCCTTGTTTTTTTGTTACAAAAACTTTTCGTCCCTCTTTAACCAAGGCTTCATTGCTAGCAGCATTAACTACTGTGGTGCTTATTGCACTTATGATAGCTATTGCTAATAATTTTTTTACACTTATCATCTTTTCTCCTTTGTAAGATTATTTGCTTTTCTCAAGCATATATTTGACTGTACTCTTGACATCTTCATCTTTCAATGACATATCTCCACCTTTTGGAGGCATCGCGTTGAAGCCTTTTAAAGCATGCCCAAATATAACTTTAAGATCTTGCTTTCTGATATGCTCCCAATCAGCTTTTTCTCCAAATTTTGGAGCTCCAGCTATCCCTGAATCGTGGCAACCTGCACATCTGTTTTCATATATAGTTTTGCCTATATCACTTTTTGATTCTTTCTTGTTGTCATCAAACGAGTATCTTTCATCTCCAAAAGGAGGTTTTACTACAGTTGCATCTGTCTTTATGTGCATAACAACCATTTTTGATTTGTCAATACAATTTTTCATGCATCTTGTATTGTGGGTGTCCGGTTTTCTTAGATTGTTATACTCAAAACCTTTTTCATTCGGTAGGTGTACTGCTTTTATAAATTTTCTATCTATAACTGTATCATCTTCTATGTCAGCTCCATTTACCTGAATCTCATTTAACTGAAGCAGATAACCAAGTATCCCATAAACTTCACTATTGCTAAGTGATTTTGGGGCAGATAGTGGCATAGCAGTTTGGATATACCAAAAAAACGGTGCTATATAAGGAGCATAACTTCCTATTGTTTTAAGAGGTCCTGGGTCTCCTCCAGTTTTTGGGTGAAGTTTCAGAGTGCCGATTCCACCAGCTAAAACTGGAAATCTATCAACTCCTTCTCCAAAGTCACCATGACAAGTGGCACATTTTGCTGCAAATACTTGAGCACCTTTTTCTACATTCATAGCTCCATCAGGCAAACCTTTGCCATCAGGTCTTGTATCTGTATCCCATGCTTTCACTATCTCTTTAGAGGCTTTTACGCCAAAATTATGATTTTTTCCACTTATTTGTGATTTGTAGACCTCTTTTACAGTGATAACACTCTTTCTGATTATCGCACCATCAACATTTGTTTCAAGTCCCTGCTTATTTTTTGCAGTGCTTGGATATGGATACATATCTGGATTTGCCGGTGTGTAACTAAGTTTTGCTGCGCTTAAGCTTGTGGCAATTAAAGCAGTGCCTATAAGCAATGTAAGATTACGCGTAGATATGTACATCATTTACCTCCCCATTACTTTTTACTTCCCATGTTTGTATAGCATTTCTGTGATATACTGCCTCTTTACCACGAGCTGCAACAATCTGTTTTGCTGTTGGTTGAGTATAGCCTGTATCATCTGTTGCTCTACTCTGTAACATCATAGGTTTTCCATCCCAATTTACTTCTATTGCAAATCTCGTGACAGCTTTTGGAAGAACCACACTTGTAAACTTAGCTTCCTTCCATGTGTTTCCACCATCGGTTGAGACATCAACATGAGTGATGGCACCTCTTCCTGACCAGGCAATTCCTTCTACTTTTATAACGCCTTTTTTTGCATCTTTCCAGTTTCTCTCAGGACAAGGTGAAGTTATGACAGAGTTTGCTTCCATAACCCAGTTATACATTTTAGCGTGTCCATCATACTGTAGCATGGTGTATTTTGTACTCTCTTCTCTAACCATCCATGATTTTGTATCAAACTTCAATCTTTTTAGCCATTTTACCTGTATAGCTCCTTCCCAACCTGGAAGAAATAGTCTTACAGGGTAACCTTGTTCAGGTCTTAGGGCTTCTCCATTCATCGCATATACAAGCATAGCATCATCTAAAACTTTCTCTATAGGAACACTTCTTCCGACACCTGCTGGATCTGAACCCTCAGGAAACATCCATTTTGCTTCTGGTTTTAAACCAATGTCTTCAAGTATGACTTTCAATGGAACCCCTGTCCATTCAGAACAAGAGAGCATACCATGTGTGACTTGAAGTGAGTTTAGTCCCGGACCTCTGTATTCCATGCCATTATTGGCTGCACACTCAAATGAGTGGATAACGCTGATGCTAGGGTACCTTTTGATGTCTTCCAAAGTAAGAACAACTTCTTTCTCTACAAGACCATGTATCAAAAGTCTCCACTCGAGTGGGTTTATGTCTATAACTCCACCATGGCATCTAGTAAAATGTAAACCATTTGGAACAATGATGCCTTTTAAATCCTGCCAAGGTGTAAAGCTGATAGATGCTTTTTGGTCAGCAGTAAGCCAAGGTACAAATCTTCTAACAACATTTGCTTCATACTTTGATGGAATACCATATGGATTTGCATTATTGTCTCTTCCCCACTTGAATCCCCAAGACGGATTATTTGGAGGTAAGTTTTTAGAATCAACATGTGACTCACCTGCTTCTAATTTCGTAGCACCGACACCCCCTAAGGTAGCGGCTGCTGCTGCGGAAAAGAAAAATCCTTTTCGCAAAAACTCTCTTCTACTTTTTTGAGGAGTTTTTTCCATCTCTTTGGCTACCTCTTTTTTTAATTCGGAAGTAGAGAGAGTGGAGCTAGATATATCTATTTTTACCTCTTTCAATTACATCTCCTTTAAATGATAAAAATATAATAATAAGTGATATTAAAATATTTTAATA
>JALVAU010000298.1 GCA_027011025.1 Campylobacteraceae bacterium
TACACTATAAATCTATATCTTCCGATATATGTCTCAAACTACTGCAGTAGCGACTGTTCATACTGTGGTTTTAGCAAAAAAAATAGAATCCAAAGGAAAAAACTATCTCTTAGCGAAGTTGAAATCGAAGCAAAAGAGATAGCAAAGAGCGGCATAAAAAATATACTCTTTCTAACAGGTGAATCAAAGAAAATCACTCCCATTTCATACCTTATAGATGTTACAAAAATCCTCAAAAAATACTTTAGTTTTGTCTCTATCGAGGTTTATCCTATGAGCGAAGAGGAGTATGCCAAGTTGCATTTGGCTGGAGTTGATGGATTAACAGTCTATCAAGAAGTTTATGACAGAGATATATATAAAAAAGTGCACACAAGCGGAGAGAAAACTAACTATGAGTATAGACTGCAAACTCCACAAAGAGGCGCAAAAGCTGGTATGAGATCTATAAATATCGGCTCTCTTTTTGGTTTAGGGGAGATAGCAAGTGAAGCTTTTTTTAGTGGGCTCCATGCTTCGTATTTGAGTGATAAATATCTTGAGTGTGAATTTGGTCTCTCGATTCCAAGGATTAATGATGCAGAGGGTCATTTTAAGCCAAATAAAATAGTTGATGATGTAACATTTGTGCAGATTATGTGTGCATATAGACTCTTCTTGCCAAGAGTTGAGATAAATATCTCCACTAGAGAAGAGGCTAGCTTTAGAGAGAATCTTTTAGGTATTTGTGCCACCAAATTTTCAGCAGGCTCCAAGACGGAAGTTGGGGGATATACTAAGGCCAAGACAGAGCCTCAATTTGAGATCTCGGATGGCAGAAGCACTCAAGAGGTGATACAAAGGATACAAGAGTTGGGCTATGAGCCTGTATATAAGAATTGGGAGAGCATATGATAAAAACTTACAGGATACTAGATGCAAATGTCAACCGAGCAGCCGAGGGGATTCGAGTAGTTGAAGATATTTGCAGGTTTCATTATGAAGATGAATTGCTCACTAAGAAATTGCGAAACATCAGACACGAGATAAGAAAAAACCTCAAAGATATAGATTATCAACTATTAAAACACAGAGATGCAAATCATGACATCGGTAAAAAAATCACAAACCAAAGCAAGATAGACAAAAAAGAGAATCTATCCCAAATCATCACAGCAAATTTCAAAAGAGCCTTAGAAGCTGTGAGGGTGATAGAGGAGATAGGCAAAACGACGGCTGACATGTATGAGATCGGCAAGGAGTATGAGGCTATTCGCTATGAGCTCTACTATTTAGAGAAAGAGGTTTTGGTAAAAAGTAGTAAAAAAATAGTTCCAGATGGAATTTATGGCATAACTTTTGAGAGATTTTCAAATGGAAGAAGTAATATAGAAGTTGTAGGTGAGATGATAAAAGGCGGCATAAAAATCATCCAATACAGAGAAAAGGACAAAAGTTTCAAAGAGATGTTCAAAGAGGCAAAAGTTTTAAGAGATATGACAAAAGAGGCTGGGGTGGAATTTATCATCAATGACCATGTAGAGTTGGCGTTGATGGTCGAAGCAGACGGTGTTCATATAGGACAAGATGACTGGCCACTTTTGGAGGTGCGAAAGCTCATAGGGGATGATAAAATCATAGGAGTTTCAACGCATAGTGAAAAACAGGCGAGAGAAGCCGTGAAGCTTGGGGCTGACTATATAGGGGTGGGACCTATATTTGACACAAAAACGAAGGATTATGAAACTGTTGGAGTAGAGTATCTTCAGTTTGTAGCCCAAAATATCTCTATACCTTTTGTGGCAATCGGAGGCATAAAAGAGCACAATATCGACCAAGTTATAAAGGCTGGAGCAAAAAGTGTGGCACTTGTGACAGAAATCACACAAGCCAAGGATATAGCAAGAAAAATTCTTAAGCTTGAAACACATATCTCAAGTAGTTCTATAAATTTATAGAACTACTTGAGATAAAACAAACATATAATTCTTATAATACTTACTTATTTATAATATACTCTTGCAAAGTATTAGCAT
>JALVAU010000299.1 GCA_027011025.1 Campylobacteraceae bacterium
GTAGAAGAGAGTAAAAGCTCTGGACTTATGGCACTAAAAGCCGATATTGATAAACTAGGCGATACCTTTAGAGAGCTTTATAAAGAGGATTTTAGAAAATTTAATAGACTTTCTCGTGAAGTTGAGTTTTTCTTTTCTGATTATATCACTTCATTAGTAGCTAAAAGAGAGAATGTCTATACTGTTTTTGCAGGGGGTGATGACCTCTTTTTGATTGGAGAGTATAGAGAGATAGTCGGTTTGGCTAAAGAGATACGAGATGAGTTTTATGAATTCTCTTTAAATAAAACTACTATCTCTATGGGGCTTGTGATGTTTAAACCCTCTACTCCTATTACCTTTGTCTCTAAGATGGCTGATGATGCAGAGAAGAGGGCAAAAATAGAGAGAGATAGTATAGATATTTTTGGTGTCTCTATGAAGTTTGAAGAGTTTATAGATATAGAAGATAGTTTTGAGAGAGTTGTAAACTATCTAAAGGAGAATGGTGTTGAGACCACAACTTTTTACTATCGGCTTATTGAGCTTTGTGATATGAGAGAAAATATAAACAGAGATGTACGCAATGCGATGTGGAAATCAAAATTGAATTATCTGTTTATTAGAAATATCAAAAAAGAGAATAATGATATTAAGATTTTTAATTTATTAAATACTCTTATAGAAAAAGGAGAGAAGTTTAAACCCTCTATCTTTTTGAAAATATACCAAAATCGAGATGAAAAAAAGGAGAAAAAAAATGATTAAGACTATGGATGATTTTAAACCAAATTTTGAAAAAACAGAAGCTCTTGCTACACTTTTTGGAGAGGATGCTAAAGATATAGCCAAGTTGTTAAATGATGGGTATGGAGCTGATATTAGCACCACTCAATTTAGACAGTTTTATAATAAGATTGTAGAGCTAAATGATAAAGGGCAAGGTAATGAAAAGTTTAATATTGAGGTTTTGCCTTTTGTTAAACTTCTTAACTCAAAAGTACAATACTCAAAATCAAGACGACACTGTGGAGAGAGATTTGAGAAGATGATGGACAAATCTATCAAAGCAGTAAAATCAGAAGTAGAGCTTCAAAATTTTAAATATTTTTTAGAAGCAATCATCGGCTATATGCCAAAAAAATAAGGAGGAGAAGAGATGATAACAATAGATAGTAAATTAACATTGGTAACAGGGCTACATATTGGTGGGGCTGATGATGGTATGAAAATTGGTGGGGTTGACTCTCCTGTAATGAAGCGAGAGGTTTTCTGTAATGACGAAGGAGAGGTTGGATTTGGACACAAAAGAAAGATTGAAGAGCCTTATATTGCAGGAAGTTCATTAAAAGGAAAAGTTAGAACACTTTTGGAGCATTATTTTAGATTGGTTAACCCTCTTGGAGATGGTAAACCTGTGGGGAGTAACTCTTCATTTGGTAATGCAAAATATAGGGATTTGATAGTTCATCTTTTTGGAGATAGTGCAGATGGTAGAAATGCTAAAAAAGATAAAGAGATTAAGCAGATTGAGATTACACGAGCGATTTTTAGAGACTGTTTTATAACCCAAGAGGTACGAAAAGCATATTTAAGCAACAAAATAAAGCTGTTTGAGAGTAAATATGAGAATGTCATAGATAGAAAAACAGGTACAACCATTGGTGGGGGATTACGCCAAATAGAGAGAGTTTTATCGGCTGTTGAGTTTGATTTTACGCTTAGTATTCGGGTTTTTGATGAGACCAATAGAGAGCTATTTAAAAACACCATTTTGTTAGGTCTAAAACTACTTGAACTTGATGCACTTGGAGGAAATGGAAGTAGAGGTTATGGAAGAGTTCGATTTGATGAGCTGAAAATAGATGATAATCTTATTGAGTTAAATGAGAGTATCAAAGAGTTAAATGAAAAGATTAAAAATGAAATTAATCAAGGTTAAGATAACTCCTCATTCATCATTTGTAACATTTCCAAAAGGAGATACTATTTTTGGGCATTTTGCTTATCATACTTTTGAAAAAG
>JALVAU010000300.1 GCA_027011025.1 Campylobacteraceae bacterium
GGATAAGTTTATAGATATCCGGATCATTTACATCAAGTGTGTTAAAATCTATATCTTTGTTATATCTTCTCTTGATAAGCTTAAGAGCATTATCAATAACTGTAAGAGTTTTTAGACCCAAAAAGTCAAATTTTATCAAATCCACATCTTCGAGATAATTTAGCGAATACTGGGTAACAAGCTGTTGATCTTCACCTGATGGCTTATACAAAGGAGTTTTGTGCCAAAGCTCCTCATCACTGATCACAACTCCCGCCGCATGCATTCCCGAGTTTCTATTTAACCCCTCAAGAGCAAGTGCAAACTTCCAAACTCTTGCGATTTGAGGGTCCTCTTCTATCCATTTTCTAAGCTTCTCCTCTTTTTGGAAAGCTCCATCTACTTTTTTTCCGTTTTTCATCTTGCCGTTTAGTGTGATACCAAGCTCATCGGGTATGAGTTTTGCCATCTTATCGGCCTTTGCATACTCTACACCCAAAACTCTAGCGACATCTCTTATCACTCCCTTTGCTAAAAGCTTACCAAAGGTGATGACTTGAGCGACATTGTATCTGCCGTACTTTTGCACAACATAGTCTATAATCTCCCCTCGTCTGCTTTGACAAAAATCGATATCAATATCTGGCATACTTACCCGCTCAGGATTTAAAAATCTCTCAAAAAGGAGATCATACTTCATAGGGTCAATATCTGTGATTTTTAGCGAATATGCCACCAAACTTCCAGCCGCACTTCCTCTACCGGGACCAACGGGCACTTTTCTCTCTTTTGCCTCTCGTATAAAATCCCAAACTATCAGCATATAACCGGGAAATTTCATATTGCATATGACATCCATCTCCCTCTCTAATCTCTTTTTATACTCATCATGCAAACTAATATCCACAAGTTTTAGTCTCTCTTGCAGCCCTTTTTCGCATTGGTATCTAAAAAATTCATCATCATTATCATGATCTAAGCCCTCTGCCTTTGCATACTCTTTTGTAAACTTAAATTTTGGAGGAGTAGGATCACCTAGTTTTATCTCCAAATTACATTTTTCAACTATCTCTTGAGTATTTTCTATAGCTTCTGGAATATCAGCATACAGTTCCGCAATCTCTTGCGGAGATTTAAGATAAAATTCATGCACAGAGTGGCGAAGTCTGTTTGGATCATCAAACTCCTTATTCATAGCGATACACATAAATGCCTCGTGTGCCTCTGCATTATCGGGTTTTAGATAGTGGGTGTCGTTTGTAGCTATTATCTTGATGCCTGTCTCTTTTGAGATTTTTAGCGTACTATTGTCTATAAAAAGTTGGTCATTAATCCCATGCCTCATAAGCTCAAGATAGAAGTCATCGCCAAATATATCTTTATACTCAAGTGCCACCTCTTTTGCTCGCTCATATCCTTTTGCACCAAATTGGATATTTCTTTTATTTTGAGTATTAAGATGCCAATTTACCTCACCCTGCAAACAAGCAGATGAGCAGATGATCCCTTCACTGTGTTCTCTTAAAATCTTTTTGTTTATACGGGGATAATAATAAAAACCATGTATAAAACTCTGACTTGAAAGATACATCAGATTTTTGTATCCTATCTCGTTTTTAGCCAAAAGGCAGAGATGAAATCTCTGTTTCGTAGTTTTATCTCCTATATCGTCTTGGTTATGGATATAAGCCTCCATACCAATTATCGGCTTTATACCAACCGAGCGCATAGTCTTATAAAAGTCAATAGCCCCGAACATATTGCCGTGATCTGTGATAGCCACAGATTTTACGCCTTGAGCCTTAAGCTCATCAGCAAGTTTGCCTATCTTGTTAGCACCATCTAGGAGTGAATATTCTGTATGTAAGTGTAAATGAGTAAATTCCATTAGTTATCTTTTTTATTTTTTTACTAGCCTTACGCACTTTATTCTCGAAAAGTCCTGCTTTTCGTAGCTTTAGGGGGTTGTAGGGACTTTAGTCCCTGCCACTATAATGAGCTTTGCTCGTTATAGTGCGT
>JALVAU010000301.1 GCA_027011025.1 Campylobacteraceae bacterium
CACATCTGCCCACTCGGTGGTTTTTACTCGATAATAGGAAAATTTAGACTATTAAAAGTAAGACATGATAGTGTGGCATGTACTGGATGCATGAAATGCAAAGTTGTATGTCCAGAGTCTCAAGTATTACATATGATAGATAAAGTTTCCATTCCTGTAACCTCAGGAGAGTGTACAAATTGTGGTAGATGCATAGATGTTTGTGAAGATAATGCCCTTGGGTTCTTTTTAAAAGTAGATAATAACAATAAAAAAGGAGAGATAAATAATGAAAAAAATGAGTAAAATCGCTCTTAGTATCATAACTGTTGGAATTTTTGCAGTGGGATGTGCCGCTACAAATGGGGCAGTCAGTGATGAGTCTTTGAGTTTAAGAAAAGCTAATGTACAAAGCGAGAGTGCGGTGACACCACAGAAGATAAGCTATGATAAGCCAGCACCGGGAGAAGCAAAGAAGATAGAGAGATCATATGACAATGCTCCTCCTTTGATACCTCACAGTGTTGAAGGATTAGTGCCTATTACTAGAAATAACAATTCTTGCTTGGGTTGTCATATGCCAGAAGTTGCACCAAGTGTCCATGCAACCCCAATTCCAAAGTCACACTTTATGAACTTTAGACCAACTGAGATTATCGCTAAAGACGGTAAGCTTGTCAAAAAAGGTAAAGTTGTTGCTAAGCCAAATGGTGGAGCAAATGAAGTTTTTGCAACACCAACTCATGGAAAATTGTATGCAGGAAGATTTAACTGTACACAGTGTCATGTAGCACAATCAAATGCAAAACCATTGGTTGGCAATACCTTCACACCAGATTATATGAACAAGAAACAGATGAATCAATCAAATCTTGTAAATACATATGATCAGGGAATAAATACTGTAAAATGATACAAAAAAGAGAGCTGTTTAGCTCTCTTGTGTCATCCTTTAAAAAAGGGGGTCAAGAGAGTAAAATTACCATTCGACCCCCATATTTCAACGAAGAAGATGATTTTTTAAAGAGTTGTATAGAGTGTAACGGCTCTTGTTCTATTGTTTGTCAAGAAAAAATCATATCCATTCAAGATGATAGGACGCCTTTTTTGGATTTTTCAAAAAGTGGTTGTACCTATTGTGATGAGTGTGCAAAAGCTTGTGAATTTGGTGTTTTGAGGTTCGAGTATAAAAAAGATATTAAAGTAAAAATCACAATAGATATGTTAAAATGCTTAAGCTGGGATAAAACGATGTGTTTTAGTTGTAAAGAGTCTTGTTTAGAAGATGCTATAAATTTTCTTGGACTCTTCAGACCTGAGATAGATATAGACAAATGTACAAGTTGTGGATTTTGTATAAGCGTTTGTCCTACTGAAGCGATTAAGTTAGCGTAGCAATAAGGTAAAAAAATGGCAGTAAAATTTATATCAACTATTAAAGAGGATGGTATCGGAGGATGGTATATCGAACTAGTTGATACTCTTGATAATAGAGTGGCAATTTGCAAAGATATCAAACAGTATGAAGATGGAATAGAGCAGATGGGTGATGATTATGGTGGAGATATAGAGGTAGAGTGGAAAAAAGATGACAATGTTACTATTGCTCATTTTGAAGAGGTTAAGATAGAGATTGCCAAATATCAACAAAAATATAATCAAGAAGCTATGGGGGATGTTGGTGTATGAAAAAAGTTCTATTTGTTTTATTGTTTCTTTTATCGCAACTATTTGCCAAGGATGTAACTCCTGAATTTACCATTAAAGCTGATGGAAATATACTTAGTATTTTAATTCAAAATGGTAAAATCTATGCCACCACAGATAGTAGTAAAGTTGAAATATTTGACATAAAAAGCAGAACTATTGATAAAGTTATTAAATTTGATAAGATAAAGGATTTTTTCGGGGATATTAATGATGCTAGAGTTTTTTCCGTAGATAAGTATGAAGATAGACTTCTTTTTGTATCTCAAGGAGAAGAGGGGTTTAGTAGGGTACATATCTATGAAG
>JALVAU010000302.1 GCA_027011025.1 Campylobacteraceae bacterium
CAAAACAGGAAAATGCTGCATATCCAAGTGGCTCTTGCGCAGAAGAACAAGCCATCGGCAATATGATAGTCAATGGAGGCAAAATCATAAAGCACATCTTAGTCATAGGTAAATCAGATGAACTCATCACTCCTTGTGGAGCATGCAGACAGCGTATACGAGAGTTTTGTGATGCAAGCACATTAATCCATATTTGCCATATAGAAAAAGGCTTGCAAAGAAGCTTTCACTTAGATGAGCTCTTAGCCTACTCATTTGGTCCAGAAAACTTGTAACTTATCTCTCTTTTATATATGGAATACCATCAGCTTTGGGAGCAATCGCTCGTCCGACAAATCCCGCTAAAAGGATAACAGTCAAGATATAAGGAGATGCTTGTATCAATTGAACCGGCACTTCTCCTATGAGCGGTAAAGATACTCCTTGCAATCGCATAGATAGTGCTTCTAAAAATCCAAATAAAAAACAAGAAAACATGGCGGGAATAGGTTTCCATTTGCCAAAAATCATCGCTGCTAGTGCTATATACCCTTGTCCGGCAGACATATCTTTGATAAAAGAAGCATTTTGCGCGATAGAGATATATGTGCCTCCAATACCTGTCAAGATACCTCCTATAAGTACAGCTTTGTATCTTAAGAGATTGACTGATATACCGGCAGTATCAACGGCTTTAGGATTCTCACCCACTGCTCTTAGACGAAGTCCAAATCTAGTTTTAAAAAGCGTCCAGTATGTGAGTGCTACAGCAGCAAACGATACATAAACGAGCAAATTATAACCACTTAAAAGTTTTGAATAAATATCTCCAATGATTGGAATGTTGGATATAGTATCTACACCATAAAGATTGATAGGCATAAATCTAGCATCATTTGGTAATGTCGGTGTTTGTCCTGATCTGTGAAACCATGCCATTCCTAAGACTACAGTAAGTCCTGAAACTATGATATTGATAGCAACCCCACTTACTACCTGGTCACCCTTATGAGTTATAGAAGCAAATCCGTGTATGAGACTAAGTATGAGTCCGATGACTATAGCCGCACCAAGACCCAACCAAGCAGAGTGAGTCACTGCAGCAACACTAGCTGATGCAAAAGCACCGGCCAACAGCTTGCCTTCTAGTCCGATATCAACTACACCTGACCTCTCTGAGAAAATCCCAGCCATTGCTGCAAAAATCAATGGTGTAGATATGCGTATGGTTGCAGAGAAGATAGAGAGTATCTCATTAAATGAAAAAAAATCCATTTTATATCTCCCTTAAGTTTCTAGTTTGATAAAAAACACAAAATAGTTTTTCTATCCATGGTCTGCTCATATATGTTAAAGCTCCGCTAAAAAGAATGATAAGCCCTTGAATGACAAACACCATCTCTTTTGAGATTATAGGCATATCAAATGCTAACTCCGCACCACCTTGAAACAGTGCTCCAAATAAAATACTTGCCATGATTATACCCACAGGATGATTTCGCCCCATAAGAGCTACGGCGATACCCGTAAATCCATATCCTGCTACAAAATCTAGCATAAGTTTATGTTGAACACCCATAATTTCATTAATCCCAACGAGCCCTGCAAGTCCACCCGAAATTAACATAGTGATCATAACTACTCTTTTTGTTTTTATACCTGCATATGAAGCTGCTTGCTCACTAAATCCAACTGAGCGCATTTCATACCCCCATCGTGTATGCCAAACATATATCCACACGAAGAAAGATGCTATAAGAGCAAATATAAAACTCAAATTAAGAGGTGATTCAGATATCTTAATTCCTATGTCCGCAAAAATTGCTTGCATAGATGGCAACCATGCGTTATCTAAAAACGGACGACTTTGCGGAGTCATACTTCCAGGCTCTATAAATATATTAACAAGGAGATAGACCATAAGGTTTGCTGCTATAAAGTTAAACATGATCGTGGTTATAACTATATGACTACCTCGATATGCTTGCAAATAAGCAGGTATTGCTGCCCACGCTGCTCCAAAAACCATAGATGCCATAAGTGCCATAGGCACAAGCATCCATGCTGGAAGATAATGATCAAATGCCAATAACACTACAGCAACACCAAGTCCACCTATATATGCTTGTCCTTCTCCACCGATATTAAATAACATAGAATGAAAAGCAATAGCTACGGCAAGTCCTGTGAATATAAAGTTAGTCGCATAATAGAGTGTATATCCAACTCCTTCACTACTGCCAAAGGCTCCTTGTATCATCAACTTAATGGCTTCAAAAGGATTTGCGCCAATGAGATAAATGATGACGATAGAAACACTGAGTGCAAGCATAAGATTTATTAAAGGTATAACTACAATATCAATCCACACAGGTAGAGGCTTAGATGCTTGATTCATTTTGACTCTCCTCTTTATTTTCATATGAATTAGTCATCAACAAACCTAGCATTCTTTCATCTGCTTTACTTGCATCTACTTGTCCAACTATTTTCCCATCAAACATAACGATAATACGATCTGAAAGCGATAGAAGCTCATCGAGTTCTCCAGATACTAACAATACTGCACTTCCTTTATCTCTTATATCTACAATTTGTTTATGGATAAACTCTATAGCGCCGATATCTACACCTCTTGTAGGTTGCCCGACAAGCAAAACTTTAGGAATTTTTTCCATCTCTCTAGCCAAGATAAGCTTTTGTTGGTTTCCTCCTGAAAAATTAGCAGATTTTATATCTGGATTATTTGGTCTAACATCAAAATTTTTCATCAGATATACACAATGGTTTCTTATTTCTTCAGTCTTTGTTAAAATAATCCCATTATAAGCTGAACTATTATGATATCCAAGTATAGCTGTCTCACTAGCCACAAATTGAGGAATTAATCCACGCTTAATTCTATCCTCCGGCACATGAGCAATACTTGCATTTCTAACAGCTCTTGGATCTGTTTGTCTCTTTGGGGTTATGGTAATATCAGAAATCTGAACTTTTCCTTCGCTACAAGGAGACAGACCAGAGAGTATTTCAAGTAGTTCACTCTGCCCATTTCCTGAAACACCGGCAACACCTACAATTTCCCCTGCTTTAACTTGAAAATTTATATTATCAAGTCTCTTTACACCTTGAGCATCAGTTAATCCCAAGTTTCTTACATCTATTAGAGTCTCACCCGGTTTTACAGGTGTTTTGTCGATTTCTAAATGAATTTTTCTACCTACCATTAGTTCGGCAAGTTCTTCTTTGCTCGTTTGCGATGTCTTTAAACTAGTTACTATTTCACCGCCTCTCATAACCGACACATAATCCGTTAGTCTCATAATTTCTCGCAGTTTATGAGTGATAATTACAATAGTAGTTCCTTGCTCTTTTAAAGCGCGCAGGATATCAAATAATTGATCAGCTTCTTGTGGAGTTAAAACACCTGTAGGCTCATCAAGTATAAGTATCTTAGCGCCTCTATATAAAGCTTTTATAGTCTCTACTCGTTGCTGTTGTCCAACCGGTATATTTTGAACTAAAGCATTCAAATCAACATATAGACCATAACTCTCTTCAAGTTTTCTAATCTCATTTTTAGCATTTGCAATGCTATGTGAGAGCATCATGCCACTCTCTGCTCCCAAAATTATATTCTCAAGTACTGTAAAATTTTCTACAAGCATGAAATGTTGATGAACCATACCAATACCGGCATTGATAGCATCAGTAGAGTTTTTTATGGTGGTTTCTTTGGAGTTTACATATATTTTACCATGGTCTGCTTCATAAAAACCATACAATATACTCATAAGAGTAGATTTACCTGCACCATTTTCACCTACTATTCCATGAATGGTGCCCTTATAAATTTTTAAATTTACATTTTTATTTGCCTGAACTGAACCAAAGGACTTTGAAATGTCCTTTAGTTCTATGGCAACAGGAGAATCAGTCATAAATATTTTATACTATTAAATTATTTGCAACTATTGTTTGACATATAGTCATGAACGATTATTTTTCCTGAAATTATATCTGCTTTAGCTTTTTGGACAGCTTTCTTCATTTTATCTGTGATTAGATTTTTATTATACTTATCATATGCCCAATCTACACCATTTTCCTTAAGTCCGAGTGATATGATACCTGGTTTAAAAGTACCATTTTTAACAGATTTGTAAAAATTATAAGCTGCTACATCAACTCTTTTTACCATAGATGTAAGCATAGTACCCGGCTGTAAATAGTTCTGATCTGAATCTACGCCAATTGCTAATTTACCTGCATCTTTTGCCGCTTGATATACACCTATGCCAGTACCGCCAGCTGCTGCAAAAACTACATCCACACCTCTATCAAATTGAGCTTTTGCAAGCTCTCCACCCTTACTAGGATCATTCCATGCCGAAGGTGTACTGCCTGTCATATTTTGGATTACTTCAACTTTAGGGTCTGCATATTTTGCGCCTTGTGCATATCCACACTCAAATTTTCTGATTAAAGGTATATCCATACCGCCAATAAATCCAACTTTATGAGTTTTTGAAGCCATAGCTGCTAACATACCAACAAGAAATGAGCCTTCTTGCTCTTTAAATACTATTGATTGTACATTTGGTTTATTTACTACCATATCTATGATAGCAAATTTTGTATTCGGATATTCCCCGGCCACTTTTTCAATAGCAGGACCTTGAGCAAAACCGATACCCAAAATTGGGTTAGCGCCCCTTTTGGCCATTTTTTTAATCGCTTGTTCTCTCTGTGTTGGGTTTGTTACCTCAAAACTTTTATAGCTTATACCTGTCTCTTTTTTGAATTTTTCAACACCATTATAGACACCCTCATTGAATGATTTATCAAATTTACCACCCATATCAAATACAACAGCAGGCTTAAAATCAGCCGCCAAAAGTCCTGCAACTGTCGCTGCAAGAATAACTCCAGTCTTCCATATTTTCATTTATAACTCCCTTTTTTTGCGGTATTATAACATAAAAATATTTTTATTTGGAGTAATTAAGAACAGTTTTGATAAACTTTTGAAAATATAAAAATTAGGTCAAGATTATGTTTATACCACAAGAATTTATACGAAAAAAGAGAGACAATAAGCCACTAAAAAAAGAAGATATAGAAGAATTTATAAAAGGTGTAAGTGATGGAAGTGTTGCAAATGAACACATTAGTGCATTTGCTATGGCAGTTTTTTTTAATGGAATGAGCTTAGAAGAAAAAACCAATCTTACGATAGCGATGAAAAATTCGGGCAATACTTTGAAATGGGATGATTTAGACGGCCCTGTAGTTGACAAGCACTCTACCGGCGGTATTGGCGATGTTGTATCTCTTATGCTCGGGCCAATGCTAGCTGCATGTGGAGCTTACATACCTATGATCTCTGGTCGTGGTCTTGGTCATACCGGTGGAACACTCGATAAATTTGAATCTATACCGGGATACAATGTTTACCCCGATGATGCACTATTTAAAAAAGTAGTTAAAGAGTGTGGAGTTGCTATCATAGGTCAAACCTCATCTCTAGCGCCCGCCGATAAAAGGATATACTCCATAAGAGATGTAACGGCAACTGTCGAGAGTGTACCTATGATAAGTGCCTCAATCCTCGCTAAAAAATTAGCAGAAGGGCTAGATACACTTATCATGGATGTGAAAGTGGGAAGTGGAGCCTTTATGCCAACCTATGATCTCTCACGCGAACTTGCTAGGTCTATAGTGGAAATTGCAAATAATGCCGGTGTTAAAACAAATGCTATTTTAACAGATATGAATCAATGTTTAGCATATAATGCCGGTAATGCAATAGAAGTAAGAGAAGCAGTTGAGTATTTGCAAAACAGAAGAAAAAATCCACGGCTACACAAAATCAATATGGCACTCTGCTCTCAAGCACTCATCAATGCAAACTTAGCAAAGAGTAAAGATGATGCCAATAAGAAGCTAGAACTTGCACTTAGCAGTGGAAAAGCTTTAGAGATTTTCGCAAAAATGACATCTATGCTTGGAGGGCCAAGTGACTTTTGTGAAAACTATAACAAATACTTGAAAAAAGCTCCCATAATGGAGCCTGTTTATGCACCACAAAGCGGCATCATCAAATCAATGGATATGATTGCAATAGGCATGAGTATAGTAGGACTTGGTGGCGGTCGCATAAAACCAAATGATAAGATAGATCATAGTGTAGGACTTGAAAATGTGATAAAACTTGGAACCAAAGTAGACTTACATACTCCTCTTGTAACTATTCATGCAAAAGATCAAGCTTCGTTTGAAGAAGCAAAAAAGAGAGTATTAGATGCTATAATTATAGGGGATACCAAACCAGAAGTTAAAGAGATATATGAGGTGATATCTTAAATTTTGCTACTTGAGTTTTTTAAAATTAATAAAGGATTTATATGAAAATTTTTGAAGATGAAACACTGTATATAGAGAAAGAAACTTCTCAGATTCCCTGGATAAAGATATTTCCAAAAAAAGATTGCAAAGAGTTAAGTGATTGTGATGACAAGACTAGAAATAAACTTTTTGAAGTAATGCTACTCATCGAAACAGAGATGATAAAATATTATAATCCAAAAAAGATAAACATAGCTATGTTTGGCAATTATCTTCCTCAACTTCATATACATGTGATGGCAAGATTTGAAGAAGATTCATATTTTCCTGAGCCTATGTGGGGTAAAAAACAAAGAGATGCAAAACTTGATTTGCCCGATTTTGACAAATTTAAGCAGATACTTCTGAAACAGCTAAATTCTTTGTAATCACTCCTCCTTTTATGATTTTGCAATACAACCCTCGGTGATTTTTTATAAGCTTTGGCAGTTTTGCACCAAATACACTCAAATGATTGCAAAGTGTACATTTTTCTGTTATTTCCAAGATTGTATCGCCTATCTGCAATCTTTGGGAGACACTCAAAAGATGTGGATCAAAATCAAAGAGTATGTTTTCGCCATAACTTCCTCGCTTTAAATCTATACTCTTTTCTTTTGCCATCTCGTAAGATTTAAGACCTATAATCATCACTGTCTTGTGTAGTTCATCGCCTGCAAATTTATCGTTTTTGATTCCATGCCCTTCAATCAAAATCAATTTTTCGACCATTGGACGAGGCAGACCCGAAGACCCTTTTACTGCACTAAAAACCTCCAAAACCTTCCCTAGCTCTTTTTTACTCAATATATTTTCCTTAAATAATCATTAAAATATTACGC
>JALVAU010000303.1 GCA_027011025.1 Campylobacteraceae bacterium
AGGTGTTAAAATTAAAAATATACTCAAAAACAGAACCTTGTTTTTGATGACTACTCTTAACATTTTTGAATAAAAACTACTTATGCCTCTCCAAGAGAGTGTGCGGGCATTTTTATTTAAAATATGTGCTGAATGTATAGGTAAAAACACAAAAGACTCTATCAAAGAGGCTACAACCAAAACACTAACAGCTATCGGGATAAGCTCCATAATTTGCCCTAGCCTGCCTGTAAGCATCAAAAGAGGTATAAATGCAAAAATAGTGGTCAAAGATGCTATGGTTACAGGTTTTGCCATCTCTTTTGTCCCTAAAAAAGCCGCTTTCTTTGGAGAAAAACCCTTCTCTATATATTGTTGTATATTTTCACTTATCACTATCGCATCATCTACTATTATACCTATGGCTATAAGCACTCCTATGAGTGAGTTTATATTTACACTATATCCCGTCAAATAAAAATATATAGCTCCAATAACAAATGATGTAGGAATTCCCAAAGCTATCACAATCGCCATCCTGATATTTATCAGCAAAGAGGTCATAAGTGTTATAAGGATAATGCCCATCAAAATATTTGAAATAACGATATCTAGCCTATCTTTCACTACTGTTGAGTGATCGTTTCTGATATCGTACTCTATTTCAGGTTTTTTAAACTTCTTTATCAGTTTACGAACCTGCTTTGATATCTCTATAGCATTGCCTTTGGGGTTTTGGGAAAGCGAGAGAGTTATGGCATTTTTACCGTTCATGCTAGCTAGCGTCGAAGAGTCTTCGTATCTCTTTTTTATAATTGCCACATCTTTCAATGGTATAACTTTGCCATCTATATTTAGAAGTGTCTCTTGAAATTCCTTAAGAGCATCTTTTTTGTTTTCAAGAGATATATAATAATCTTGTTTGTTGCTTTTTATCTGACCGAGCGGAAAGGTGTATGAGATATTTGGTATGATATCTATGATTTGTTTTTGTGTTAATCCGTAAGCTTCAGCCTTTTTATCATCAATCAATACTTCATAATATACATCTGAGTCACCAAATATAGTCACATTTGATATATCTTTTATACCCAAAAGCTTCAATCTTAACTCTTTTGCATTCTCTATAAGTTTGTCTCTACTTAAAACTTTACTAAAGACAGAGACTTGCATGAGACCTCTTGAGTGAGCCACCGTACTTGTCGTAGGTTCATCCATATCACTTGGAAGGTCTGGTTTTATAGATGTTATGGCATCATCCACATCTTTTTGAACTCTCTTCTTATCAGCACTTTTTTTAAGTTCAAGAGTGATAGAAAATCTCCCCGGTGTTATACGAGAAGAGATAGTATCTATGCCATCTATATTTCGCACTTCAGCCTCTATCTCTTCAACTGCCATCTTATTTAGGGTATCTAATGATGCACCACTATATCCACCCCTTATCGTTATCGATTCGGGCTCTATAACAGGAGATACCTCTTTTGGCAAAAGAGTATAGCTATATACACCCAAACCAAAAACTAGAAAAAACAGTATATAGTTTAGCTTATAGTTCTCGATAAAAAATTTTAACACTCTTTCAAACAATTTTATTTCCTAATTCTGATTAGCTAAATACTCATAAGATTCATTTGCCAATATAGCAGCACCAAAAGCTGTGGTGATTTGAGGATATTTTGGTATAAATATCTCTTTTGTCAGTTCATTTTCGATAGCATTAACCAAGCCCTCATTTAGTGCCGGACCACCGTCAAAATAGATAGCCTCTTTTATCCCCACTCTCTTAACAAGCTTTATGATTCTTCTTGCTATAGAGTAGTGAACACCTGCTACTATATCCTCTATAGTATGGTTGTTTCCCAAAAGTCCTATGATCTCGGACTCTGCAAATACTGCACAAGTACTGTTGATAGATAGGGGTGTGCCTGTTGATTTAAAATGGTAATCACCTAGCTCATCTACCCCAATTTCAAGCTTCAGTGCAACCACATCCAAAAACTTACCCGTA
>JALVAU010000304.1 GCA_027011025.1 Campylobacteraceae bacterium
GTGGCTACCTTTTGCTATAGCTGTGGGTATTACTACAGGGATTATAGCTTCGTTGATGGACTTGGCAGTTGTAAATATCAATAGTTTTTTATCTACAAATATTATCTACCTTTTTATATATCCCCTTTTTGTTGCTATTATTACCGGTCAAGCTATCAAAAATAATCCTGAAGCCGGGGGTCCGGGTATAGGATTTTCTATACTGCACCTAAAGACTAATAAATATTTAAAAATTAAAACGCTTTTTTATAAGCTTATCATATCCGTTTTTACACTTTCTGGTGGTTTTATAGCGGGGCGTGAGGGTCCTTCATTTTTCTTGGGAATTGGTATTGGTGAATGGGTTGGAAAAGCCTATGGTTTTGGAAAAAGATTTAAAAATATGCTTGGACTTATAGGTGGTGGTGCATTTACAGGAGCACTTTTGAAAGCTCCTTTGGGAAGTTCTATTTTTGCAATGGAGCTTGAAAATATGTATGATTTTGATTATCGTCCATTTGTTCCAATGATAGTAGCTTCCATAGTAAGCTACCTTACCTTCTCTTTTTTTAGGGGAAATCATGCTTTTATACAACTGACAAGTAAGGCAATTTGGACATTAGATAGCATACCATATATCATAGCTATGGGTTTTATTGTATCTATTGTTATCTATGTTTACACATTGATGTTTCATTTCTTTGGAAAGATTGCCAAGATAATTCCAGGTAGCAGGAGACCTTTTGTCGGGACTCTCATAGCAGTTCCATTTATGGTTGGATTGTACTATATAACAAACAATGTAGATGTTCTCTCAGCACCTGTAAATATGCAAATTTTGTCAAATATGGCTCAGATGGATTTTCCAATTAGTACAGATGTAACTATAATAGCTTTTACGATTGTCATCACAAGTTTTACTTTGGGTTTTGGAATTCCAGGTGGTTTGATTTTGCCAGTGCTGATTATAGGTGCTGCATTGGGTAATATTTTTGGTCATCTTTTCCCCCAACAGTTAGTTATGTTTACTTTAGCCGGTATGGGAGCCGCGCTATCGGCTGCCGCAAAAACTCCACTTGCTGCAATTGTTATGATCACAGAGATGAGTCATGATGATGTTGTAATTCCTATGACAGCAGCTGTCATAACAAGTTATCTGACAAGTTTTGGATATAGTTTGTATCTCGGGCAAGAAAATATATTTAAGGGCAGCTTGAAAGATTTTAAGGCTTATAAATGTAAGCCAAATGAAAAAAAAGAGACATGATAGTAGAGGAGTTTTTACATTTTTTTGTCATACCTATTATTGTGGGTGTGATAGGGGGATTGTCAGCTTTTCTATTTCGTCTTTTTGTTAAATTTTTTAGCTCAATCTATATGTCTTTGGATGTTTTTCATTCTGCTTATTTTTATCTTTTAACTATGCCTATCGTCTTTTATATATCCCATTTTTTAATCACGAGACTTTTAAGAAATCAATCAAATGTTACTATAGATGAGATAGCTAAAAAGATCTCTTTGATGAGTGGAAAATTTTCATTTTTCAAAGGTTATTTGGTTTTAGTGCTTACTTCCATAAGCTTGGGTTTTGGTGTGCCAATAGGCAGAGAGGGACCTATTGCTAAGCTAGGAGGTTTATTGTCAGAAGTGTTTTTATTGGCAATTAAAGTCCAAAGGATAAATCTGCCTATATATCTTAGCGCAGGAGTTTCAGCAGCCATAGCGGCAACTTTCAATGCTCCAATAGCCGGGATTATCTTTGGTATAGAGATTATCATCGGTAAGATAAATTCATATATCATTATTCCTTTGGTTGTATCCTGTGCTACAGCTACTCTGATTTCCAGAGAGTTTATAGGGGATTTTACAGCTTTTTATGTCCCGCATTTGGTTTATGATGATAAATATCTACTGTATGTACCGTTGGGAGCACTATTTTTTAGTGTTATTTCTATTGTTTTATCTTTTTCTTTAAAACGATTTAGGATACTAAGAGTAAAGTATAGAAA
>JALVAU010000305.1 GCA_027011025.1 Campylobacteraceae bacterium
AATCTAACTTCTGCTTTTATTGGTTGTAGAGAAGCTTTAAAAGTGATGAATAAAAAGAGATATGGAGCTATAGTAAATATCTCATCTATCATTGGCGAAACAGGAAATGTAGGACAAGTCAATTATAGTGCAAGCAAAGGCGGACTCATAGCGATGACCAAAAGCTTTGCCCTTGAGGCGAGTGCAAGAGGAATAAGATGCAACGCCATAACACCTGGTTTCATAGAGACAGAGATGACTGAAAACCTAAGTGACGATATGAAAAAAGTATATACAGACAAAATTCCACTAAAGAGATTTGGAAAAGCAGAAGATGTGGCACAAAGTGTCGCGTTTTTACTAAGTGATAATGCTTCATATCTCACAGGAGTTGTTTTAAAAGTAAATGGCGGAATGTACATGTAGTCTATTTTAAAGTTTTTTTAGATAGAATAATAAAAATTTTTAAAGGAGTTAGTGATGGCACTAATTGATGAAGTAAAAGAAGTTGTTGTTGAGCAATTAAATGTAAATCCTGATGAAGTAAAAGAAGAGTCTAAGTTTGTAGAAGATTTAGGTGCTGATTCATTGGATGTAGTAGAGTTGGTTATGGCATTGGAAGAGAAATTTGATATTGAGATTCCAGATACAGATGCTGAAAAAATCATTACAGTCAACGATGCTATAAAATATATAGAAGAACACAAATAAAAATATAATTAAATTTTTTTACACTAGGCACTTTGTGCTTAGTGTATTTTTTGTTTGAAACTAAGGAGTTATTTTGAAAAGAGTGGTAGTTACCGGTTTGGGTATGATAAATTCAGTTGGTTCTGATAAGGAGAGTTCTTTTAAGGCCATAGTTGATGGAGAGTGTGGCATTAAAAGGATTAGTTCATTTGATACAACTAATCATTCTGTGAAGATTGCCGGTGAAATAACTGATTTTGATCCAAAAACTATTATGAATCCAAAAGATGTTAAAAAAGCCGATAGATTTATCCAGCTAGGTATAAAAGCTGCTACAGAAGCGATGCAAGATGCAAAATTTGATTCTTATGATGGTGATAGATTTGGTGTCAGTTCAGCTTCGGGTATAGGCGGGCTTATAGCTATAGAAAAAAACTCTTTAATTTGTGAAAATAGAGGTCCAAGAAGAATTTCTCCATTTTTTATTCCTTCAGCTCTTGTAAATATGTTAGGTGGTTTTGTTGCGATAGAGCATAAAATCAAAGGTCCAAATATTTCAAGTGTTACTGCTTGTGCTGCCGGTACCCATGCTATAAGTGCAGCAGCAAAAACAATTATGCTTGGCGGTGCCGATAAAATGCTTGTTGTTGGTGCAGAAGCAGCAATATGTGCTGTTGGAGTTGGTGGTTTTTCATCTATGAAAGCACTCTCAACTAGAAACGACGAACCTCTACTCGCCTCAAGACCTTTTGATAAAGACAGAGATGGTTTTGTGATGGGTGAAGGTGCGGGAGCTCTTGTGCTAGAGTCTTATGAAGATGCCCTTCAAAGAGGAGCACATATATATGGGGAGTTGATAGGTTTTGGCGAGAGTGGTGATGCTTATCATATAACTACACCGGATCCAGACGGTGCTTTTAGAGCTATGAGAGCTGCTTATGAGATGGCAGGAAAACCAAAAGTTGATTATATAAATGCACACGGAACAAGCACGGCAGCAAATGACAAAAATGAGACCGCTGCTATCAAAAAACTTTTTGGAGATGATATACCTTTGGTAAGTTCGACTAAAGGTCAAATTGGACACTGCTTAGGGGCAGCTGGAGCTATTGAAGCTGTAGTTTGCTTGATGGCACTAAGAGATAAAATACTCCCACCAACTATAAATCTTATAAATCCAGATCCCGATTGTGATTTAGATTATATACCAAACAAAGCTAGAAAAATTGATACGCAAATAGTGATGAGCAACTCGTTTGGTTTCGGTGGTACTAATGGCTCTGTTATTTTTAAAAAAATTTAGGAAATTAAATGGCAACATATCTTGATTTTGAGCACAACATAAAAGAGTTGGATGAAGCAATATCTAGTGCTAAAATCAAAGGAGATGCTCCAGCAATAGAAATTTTAGAAAAAAATCTGAAAAAAGAGGTCTCTAAAGTATATAAAAATCTTGATGATTATCAAAAACTTCAACTTGCCCGTCATCCTGATCGTCCATATTTTATGGATTATGTAAGATTGATTTTGGATGATGGATACCAAATTCATGGAGATAGAGCTTTTCGTGATGACCAAGCTGTGCTTGCTTACTTAGGCTATATTGGCGGAAAAAAAGTTATACTTATAGGTCAGCAAAAAGGTAGAGGTACAAAGTATAAACTAAAAAGAAATTTTGGTATGCCTCATCCAGAAGGATATAGAAAAGCTCTTAGAATTGCAAAAATGGCAGAAAAATTTGATATACCGATACTTTTTCTTATAGATACTCCGGGCGCATTTCCCGGTCTTGAGGCAGAAGAGAGAGGTCAAAGTGAGGCAATAGCGAGAAATCTCTTTGAATTGAGTGATCTGAAAACAAAGATACTTTCTATCGTTATAGGTGAAGGTGGCAGTGGCGGAGCTTTGGCTCTTGGAGTTGCTGATAGACTTGTAATGATGAAGTATTCTGTCTTTTCTGTCATATCACCTGAGGGATGTGCTGCGATTCTTTGGAATGATCCACTAAAACAAGAGGCTGCTACAAAAGCTATGAAGATTACAGCAGATGATTTACACAAGATGGGCTTAATTGACGAAGTCCTAGAAGAGCCGATCGTTGGGGCTCATAGAGATAAGCTTGGTTCTGCAAATGCTATTAAGGAGTATTTTCTAAAATTTTTGGAAGATATGAGTGCTATTAGTGATGAAGAGAGAGTAAAAAGAAGAGTTGAAAAGATACTATCTATTGGTGCTTACGAAGACAAAGAACAATCTAAATAAAGGGCACCTCTAAAATCCCCCCCCCATATGCATTATAACTGTTATTAACCCCCATCTAGATTAATACTAGACGGGGATTTGTGTGTTTTAGTGCAGATCTTTCCACACTGATCTTTTCCATAATAGTGCAAGTATTGTAAATATTACAAAAAAGCCTATTACTTTTATACCGAGTGCATCACGAGCAGGTTTGCTTGGATCACCTGTCTCTTCTAGGTATGAAGTTACTTTTTCAAACCCCTCTTTTGTTAGACCAACTCTTGGCATAGCAGTTCCTGGGAGTTGACTTTGAGGATCTTCTATAAAGGTTTTTAAGAAGTCTTCGCTTCTAGCCCTTATGATGATAGAAAGATCAGGAGGAAGTTTTCCCATATAGTCAGCCAAATGACCTTGATATTCAGCTACCTTCTCCTTAAACTTTAGCAAATCTATATCTTGATTTGTTTTTATGTTTGATTTTGTTTTTGGAACAAATCCTATCTGCTCGTACTTACCATATCTATTTGCATGACATCTACCGCAACTTGCAACATAAGCCTCTTTTGGAGTTACCTCTTGTGAAGCTATTGATTTAAGATAGGCAACCATATCAGCTACCTCTTGCTCTTTGTCTCCGCCTGCACCGTAAAAAGCCGGCATAGGAAATACTTTTGTTTTTCCATCAAATTTATGCTCTAATTTCAAAGCTTTCACAGGATCTTTGATCAGTTGAGCTAAAAATCTCTCGTCAAAAAGCGCACCGACATTACTTAAATCAGGTGGATTTACTCCATAGCTGGCTGCTGCTGTATTTGGATCCATTGGTGCAGGCATACCTTTTGATTTTATGCTGTGACATCCAAGACATGCACCAGCACCCATCACTAGAGCTTCACCTCTTTTTACATCACCTTTTTTTGTTAATGTAGGTAAATCATTATATGCAAAATTTTGATCTTCTACATGTTTATGCATTTTGCTATGTGCAAAAGGTTCAACTCCCCAATATGTCAAGAGGGAGAAGAATATGACTATTATTAGTATTTTTAACTCTTTCATTATTTCTTACCTCCTATCGGCTTTTCCATTTTTGTGATTATTGGAAGTGCTATCCATAAGGCTATAAAGAAATAAGCCGCAATAGTTCCATAAGTAGTATAGACTCCAACAGGTGGTAATTTACCAAGTATTGTCAATGCAAGCATATTGATTAGAAGTAACCAAAACCATACTTTAAATATACCTCTTTTACTTGCAGGAGCAACATTTGGACTTCTATCTAAGAAAGGAAGAAGTAGATAAATTACTTGTGCAAAGCCAAAAGCGATAAGACCAGGATTTTTTGGAAATGGTCTTAATATCTCATAACTCCACAAGAAGTACCACTCAGGATAGATATGTGTTGGAGTTTTTAAACCATCCGCAGGATCAAAGTTTACAGGATCCATGGCAAATTCAAAATGGTAAAATACCAAATAGAAGAAAAATATGAAGTAAAATCCAAGAACAACTATATCTTTACTTAAAAAGTCAAATTGAAATCTTATGACTTTTGAGTGTTTTGTATCGCCACTAAGGTATTTTTCACTCTCCTCTTTGAAATCTATCTCTTCGCCGTCTTGATTATTAACATGTGGAATTCTAAGAGTTGCGAAGTGAAATACGATCAATGCCATTATAACCAATGGAAGAAGTAAAACATGCAACATAAAAAATCTTGTAAGATAAGCATCTCCTGGAACATAACCACCTCTAATCCACTCTACCAAACCATTTAGGTTTAAGGAACCTAGACTAAAGATATTTGTGATAACCATACCAGCCCAATAACTCATCTGCCCCCATGGTAGCATATAGCCACTAAAAGCTTCAGCTGAAAAAGTAACAAAAAGAAGCATACCAGAGATCCAAATCATCTCTCTACCTTTTTTGTAACTACCATAATAGATCCCAGTAAACATATGTATATATATGATAAGAAATACTACAGATGCAGCGACACCGTGAACATGTCTCCAAAGCCAGCCATAACCGACTTGACTCATTATCACATAGTTTACACTGTCAAATGCAAGTTTTGTATCTGGTTTGTAATACATCAGTAAGAAAATACCAGAAATTAGAAGCACGCCAAAAGTGGCTGCTAGAATCATACCCATTGCCCATAAAAAGTTTATATTTTTAGGTATCCAATACTCTGTTGCCAAAGCTTTTTTAACAGTATCAACTGCTAGTCTTTGGTTTAGCCAGTCATGGATACTTGTTGCCTTTGTAAAATGTGCCATCAATCCTCCCTTATACTGTTAAGCCAGCGGCTTTCATTTTTTTGTACTCTGCACCTGCTTCACCAAGAACTATCTTTGTTCCATCTACCTTAAAAGGTGGAATATGCAAAGGTATTGGAGGAGGAGCTTTCAGTACACGACCTGCCGTATCAAATTGCCCACCGTGACAAGCACAGATAAATTTTTCCTGCTTTGGAAAGTAAGAAGGGATACAACCAAGATGAGTACAAAGTCCGATAGCTACAAGAAATCTATCTTTGCCTACCATGATATCTCTGTCATCTTTTTTCATATCAGCTGTTTTCTTTAAGATAAATATAGGTTTACCTCTCCATTTTTCAACATTTAGAACATTTGGTTGTGCACCACTTAAATCTACAGTTGTATATCCCGCAGCTTTTACACTAGGAAGCGGATCCCAAGTTCGTTTAGCTGCACCAAGAACTGCTATACCACCAAGAGTAGTAAAGCCACCAAGGGCAAGACCAAGAAAGTCTCTTCTCTCTTTTTTTACTGCCATCTCTATCCTTTCATTTTCAATTTACCTATTTTACCTAATTTTGTTTTAAAATAAGATGACATAAATCAATATTTGTATCTAAAAAGAAGTAATTATGAGATATAGGGGTGCTACAGAGTGCTAGAGAAATTTTTTGATTTTATCAAATAGTTTGTCCTTGGTGCTTTTGTTGAGTTCTATTTTATCGTTTTCATCTATGTAGTACTCTTTTGGTAGTTTGTTTGGTTCTGTCCCGTCAACATTTATGACATTTAATTCGGGATCTATCAATTCTCTAAGTTGTTTTTGAACAACCATCTTTGTGGTCATTAAACTCATAGAACACCCATGGCAAGTTCCAGCTAATTCTATATAGATAGTGCCGTCTTTTGCTCCCAATAGTTTTATATTTCCACCGTGTGATTTTACATATTCGTTTACGGTTGGCAGGTAGTGTTTAGTAGCTTTGTAGATTTCTTCATCACTAAATATCATTTTTGAGTCCTTATTTTTTTTGGAAATATACTCCAAATTACCTTAAATAAGACTAAAATTATCTTATTACTCCACCAGACAATATCCTAAATATTTGGGATATTGTCTGGTGGAGTAATATTACCCTTAACGATAAGCTAATGCATCTTTCTATATAATAACAAATGTCAAAAATATTATTATTAGAAGATGATGAAGTCCTATCGGAGACACTAATAGAATTGTTGGAAAGTGAGAATTTTGAAGTTCTACATGTAGAGGATGGAGAGATGGCGCTTGATGCTACATTTGTATCTAAATTTGACCTTTTGCTCTTAGATGTAAATGTGCCTTTTCTAAATGGATTTGAGCTTTTGAAGAGTTTGAGAGAGAGTGGAGATATGACACCTGCTATCTTCATCACAGCTCTTAGTGATGTTGCTTCTTTGTCGCAAGGCTTTGAGGTTGGTGCTGATGACTATATAAAAAAGCCATTTGATTTTGATGAACTTTTGATACGCATCAATGCTCTACTGAAAAAACGCTATCATACATATTCAAACGAGATAACTATAGGAGATTTTCGTTTTGTTATAGAAAAAGATGAGCTTTATAGTGGTTCAAAGTTCATACCTCTTCCCCCATATGAGTTAAATATCACGAGAATTTTATTTCAAAATCTAAATAAGACAGTTCAAAAAGAGTATTTGCTAGATGTTTTAGGTGATGGAAAAGAGATGAGTGAAGGGGCTTTGAGAGTCCACATGACAAAACTACGCAAGATAGGTTTGCCGATTGATACGATAAAAGGCATAGGATATCGTCTTGAAAACTCATGAAAAAAAAGCTTTTTTAAAATTTTTTCTTATCTATTTTCTGAGTGTTGCTATTTTGATATTAGCCGCTGGTTTTTTTTATTTTGTACAGATGAAAAATCAGTATCTAAATACAGAAGAATTTTCCATGATAAAATATGCTAGAGAGATTAAGATGGGCAACGATTTGAGTAAATTTGATGATGAATACAAACAC
>JALVAU010000306.1 GCA_027011025.1 Campylobacteraceae bacterium
ATTGTATCCTATCTCTTTTATATAAATTTCAATTTTTTCAAACATTTGTTGATTGTTAAGAGAGATAATATCTGGATTTTCTATCAAAAATCGTATAACTTTTATAACAGAATATCTCTTTTCTAACTCTTTTAATATACCTCTATAAGCAGCCACTATTTTAAAGAAGTCTAACAGATCATTTTTACCAATTCCTTCAAAATCCATACTACTTATACCATTTTCAATTAAAAGTGCATTTAGTTCACTGTCATCTTTGATATATATCTCTTTTTTACCCTTTTTATATCTATAAAGTGGCGGTTGAGCAAGATATACATATCCATTTTCTATAACAGGTCTTAAAAATCTAAATAAAAATGTTAAAAGCAGAGTCTGTATATGACTTCCATCCACATCAGCATCTGTCATAATAATAAGCTTGTGATATCTAAGTTTATCTTCATTTAACTCTTCACCTATACCACAACCAAGAGCCGTAATCATATTTTTTATCTCTTCTGATTTTAGGATTTTATCAATTCTACTCTTCTCTACATTTAGAATTTTACCTTTAAGTGGAAGTATAGCTTGAAAAACTCTATCTCTTCCCTGCTTAGCACTACCGCCCGCACTATCTCCCTCCACTAGGTAAAGCTCACTAATACTAGCATCTTTACTTTGACAATCAGCCAATTTTCCCGGAAGTGTTCCTATACTCATAGAGTCTTTTCTTCTCGTCAAGTCTCTTGCTTTTTTAGCAGCTTCCCTTCCACGGGCTGCTCCTATTGCTTTATTCATAATAGCTTTTGCTTCTATAGGATTTTCTTCAAAATATTTTACAAGTTTTTCAAAAGTGAGTCTTTGGACTATCGGTTTTACATAGGTATTTCCAAGTTTTCCTTTAGTCTGACCTTCAAATTGAGGTTCAGGTACCTTTACACTAACTACAGATATAAGTCCTTCTCTGACATCATCACCTGTAACTTTTATATCTTTTTCACGAGCTGCTGCATTTGCATTTATATAGTTTACTATCGCTCTTGTAAGTCCTGCACGAAAGCCACTTTCATGTGTTCCACCCTCAGGAGTTTTTATATTATTTACAAAAGAGAGAAGTGTTTCATTATAAGCTGAATTATACATAAGAGCTATATCTACTTCTACTCCATTTACTGTATCATTAAAATGATACGGACTTGAAACTTGATCTCTTTTATTTAAGTCTTCTACAAATTGTCTTAAACCACCTTCAAAATGAAAAGTATCACTTCTACCATCTCTATTGTCTTTAAACTCTATAGTAACTTTTGGATTTAGATATGCAATTTCACGAAATCTTTTGGCTAAAGTATCATATACAAAATCAGTTGTTTCAAATATACTTGCATCTGGCCAAAATTCTATAGTAGTACCTTTTTTTCTACTATTTTTAACAACTTCCAATTCAGTAGTAGGAATACCGCAAGAGAACTCTTGACGATGTTCTTTACCATCTCTTTTTATAGTAGCTACTAGTTTTGACGAGAGTGCATTTACAACCGAAACACCAACACCATGTAGACCACCACTAACTTTATATGTATCTTTATCAAACTTTCCACCGGCATGCAGAACTGTTAAAACAACAGTTGCAGCTGAAATCTTTTCAGTAGGATGCAGAGCAACAGGAATACCTCGTCCATTATCACTTATGATAGCAGATCCCTCAGTTGTGAGTTCAACTGTGATCTTATCACAATATCCAGCCATGGCTTCATCTATGGAGTTATCTACAACTTCATAGATAAGATGATGAAGTCCATTTATATTTGTATCTCCTATGTACATTCCTGGTCGTTTTCTTACTGCTTCAAGACCTTTTAATACTTTTATGTTTGATGCACCATATTCGCTCATATAAATTTCTCCTCTAAATCATTATTGGCATAACTATTGTTATGAAATTTTCATCTTCTAGTGTAAATGGTAGTGAACTATCATTAAATCCTAATGTAAAATTAC
>JALVAU010000307.1 GCA_027011025.1 Campylobacteraceae bacterium
GCAGTAACACCTGTTATTCAATATGGTGCATTAGATATAAACTACCAAGGTTTTGATGGTTCAAATGTTGGTGATGGTGTTGCACAAGATTTAGGATATGGTGTTAACTTAGGTGCATACTATGATTTAACAAATGGTTTAACACTTGGAGCTGTCTATAAATCAAAAATTGATATGGAATATAAAAACCAACTCTCAACAGCAACTAAACCTTTTGTAGACTTTGGTATTTTTAAAGAAACAATGAATAACCACCTAGAACAACCTGCGGAAATTGGTGTTGGTATAGGGTACAAAGTAGATAAGCATACCTTTGCTTTTGATTATAAGCAAATCAAATGGTCAGATGCAAAAGGATACAAAGACTTTGGTTGGAATGACCAAGATGTTTATGCTTTAGGTTATCAGTATAAAGATGCTAAATGGAGATTTAGAGCAGGATACAACTATGCCAAAAATCCTATTAAAGAGGCACAAAGTGGACCTGCTGTAATTCATGCAGGAAGTTATGCACAAGCTGGAGGAAATGCACTTAACCTTTTCAATCTTTTAGGTTTCCCTGCAACTGCTGAAAAACACTATACTTTAGGTGCAGGTTATGAGTTTTCAGATAACTTCTATGTAGATATGGCTTATGTTTATGCTCCTAAGACAACAACTACTATGGATACTATTATTGGTATGCAAGGTACAAATTTACTTACAGGAGAATCAACTGTTGACCACTCTGAATCAAGCCTCTCATTCCAACTATCTTATAGATTCTTTTAAAATTTTTCTCGCTCCCATCGCTCCTGCGTGGGAGTGTATATGAGAGATTATGTGTAATAAAAAATAAAAATTCTCCTATTCATTCCCACCGAGGACGGATGGGAACGAGCAACAAATTCAACTATTTACTATCTGTGATAGGCTTAGGTGTCTGTAAAGTACTCTCTGGAAGTTGAGGAAAAATTATAGTAGGTTTTCTACCCTTTAAAGATTTTAAAAATGATAAAATATTATCTACATCTTTTTCACTTAATGAAATAGGCATAATTTTTATATCAAATTTATTAGTGCTCTTTTCTTTTTTAATTTTATAACCAACTTGAACTTTCCCCATCTCTTTAATAACATCTCGTAAATTCCACATTTGACCATTATGAAAATATGGAGCTGTCTCAGTAATATTTCTAAGTGTTGGCACTTTTACCATCTTATTGTTTGCAACAAAATCTCCAACATCTCTAAACTTATATTTTGAATTAAGTTCAAATGGCTTCATACTCCCACCTAATGCAATATCAGTATGACAAGTTACACATCCTTTGTCAATAAAAGTCTTTAAACCTTTTTGTTCTTGTTTCGTGAGTGCTTTCTTATCTCCATTTAAAAAATCATCATAACGTGATGGCGTTACCAATGTTCGCTCAAATGCACCTATTGCATTTGCAATGCTTTTTAAATCTATTTTTACATTTTTACCATAAGCCTTTTTAAATTCATCGACATAAGCAGGTATTGAGTTGATTCGTTTTGCTAACAGATTATGGTCTATTGCCATCTCAACCCCTGCTTGAATAGGTCCTTGAGCTTGGTCTTCTAAACTAGCACTTCGTCCATTCCAAAACTGTCTTTTAAAAAATACAGCATTATAAACAGTTGGAGAGTTAAGATAGTGTGGATTTGGAGACCATTTATGTCCAATGGCTTTTGGTACACCATCCACCCCTCCTCGACCTAAATTATGACACCAATTACAGTTAATAAGTCCACTTTTAGATACACGTGGGTCAAAGTAGAGCTTTTTACCTAACTCTACTCTTTGAGGAGTTATCACTCTTTTAGGGTCAATAAGCTTCTTAAGCTCTTTTTTATCTATAGGTATAGGTTTTAGCCCTGCTTTTTTTGCCTGTTCCATGAGAGAAGTACTAGCAACAAGAAAACTACTTATAGTTGATATTAATAATATTGGTAAAAGTTTCATGAATTATTC
>JALVAU010000308.1 GCA_027011025.1 Campylobacteraceae bacterium
TTGGATATCTATCTTTTCAAAGAGGGTACTCATGCACAACTCTATAAACATTTGGGCTCTCACCTTATGAAAAGAGATGGAAAAATTGGGGTTTACTTTGCTCTTTGGGCTCCAAATGCAAAAACAGTGAGTGTTATAGGAGATTTTAACAGTTATGATGAAGATGCTCACAAACTGCGTCTAAGAGGCGATAATTCCGGTATTTGGGAGGGTTTCATAGAGGGAGTTAAAGAGTTTGATACTTACAAATATCATATATTTAATGATTTTGAAAATCCAAATGCAAATAAAGCTGACCCTTATGCTTTTCATACCGAAGTTGCACCAAACTCCGCCTCAAGAGTCTATGATATACAAAATTTCTCTTGGGATGATGAAAAGTGGATGAAAAAAAGAGCGAAAAAGAACTCCACTAAAAGTGCTATATCGGTTTACGAAATCCATCTTGGTTCATGGAGGCGAAAAGTTGAAGAGAATAACAGATATCTTAGCTACGAAGAAGCAGCAGTCGAATTGGTCAAATATCTAAAAGAGATGAAATTCACTCATGTAGAGTTGATGCCTATCACAGAGTTTCCGTTTAAAGGCTCTTGGGGATATCAAGCAAGTGGGTATTTTGCTCCTACTTCAAGATTTGGAGAACCAAAGGATTTTATGAGATTTGTGGAGCTGAT
Source organism: Campylobacteraceae bacterium (assembly GCA_027011025.1). Classification (GTDB taxonomy): domain Bacteria; phylum Campylobacterota; class Campylobacteria; order Campylobacterales; family Sulfurospirillaceae; genus JAADIZ01. The sequence continues at coordinate 675 of JALVAU010000308.1, forward strand.
GCACCAAAACGATATAGGAGTTATACTTGATTGGGTTCCTTCTCACTTCGTGACTGACGGTCATGGGTTGATGAATTTTGATGGAACCTGCCTATATGAGCACAAAGACCCACGCCTTGGATATCACCCCCAATGGGGAAGTGCGATATTTAACTATGAACGAAATGAAGTCAGAGCATTTTTGATTAGCTCTGCTATGATGTGGCTGGAGATGTACCACATAGACGGTATCCGAGTCGATGCGGTAGCTTCCATGCTATATCTTGATTATGCTAGAGAAGATGGGGATTGGCTTCCAAATGAGTTTGGGGGAAATGAGAATTTAGGAGCTATAAAATTCCTAAAACAGCTAAACTCAACAGTGCATGAAAATTTCAACGATATAGCTACATTTGCAGAAGAGTCCACAAACTTTCCGATGGTCACTGGAGATGTTAAAAAAGGTGGTCTTGGGTTTGATTATAAGTGGAATATGGGCTGGATGCACGACATACTAAAGTACATGAAAAACGATCCAATCCACAGGCAACATCATCACAATGACCTCACTTTCAGTTTTGTTTATATGTATAAAGAGAACTATATACTGCCTCTTAGCCACGATGAAGTAGTACACATGAAGGGCTCACTCATAAACAAAATGCCCGGAGACAATAACCAAAAATTTGCAAATCTAAGAGCCATGTACTCCTTGATGTTTGCACATCCTGGGAAAAAACTACTCTTTATGGGAGGAGAGTTTGCACAATTTAGCGAGTGGAATTATGAAAAAAGCCTAGACTGGCATCTGCTTGATTTTGAAAACCACAAGGGAATAAAAAATTTAATAAAAAAACTAAACGCTCTATACAAAAAAGAGCCTGCACTTCACCTGTATGATTGTGATTCAAGAGGTTTTGAGTGGATAGATGAAAATGACTACAGAGCAAATGTCATAGCCTACATCAGAAAAGCAAAAAAACCGCAAGATGACATCATGGTAGTTTGTAACTTTTCAGACAAACCACACATTGGATACGAATTTGGTATAAGCCAAGAGGGAAGATACAAAGAGATATTTAACTCACAAGATAAAAAATTTGCGGGTTGGGATGAAGAGAAGCCGGCAACCTTCACAACACAAAATAGACCGATACACGGAAGAGATTTTTCCATAAAAGTTACCCTGCCGCCACTAAGCGTAAAATATATAAAAAAGGAGAGGTAAGATGTTGAATTTTGACAGAAGTTTTGATTTCCAAATGACACAAAGCATAGAAAAAAAGATAGATAAGACCTATAAAGCACTGAAAGAGGAGATGAAT
>JALVAU010000309.1 GCA_027011025.1 Campylobacteraceae bacterium
ATTTGTATGAAAAAATAGCTAGAGTTAATGCTTTAATTTGACTTTAGATGGTGGATCAATATCCACCATCTAAAAACTAAGCTAATATCTTAGATATTTTTTCATACAGTGAAATTATATCTTCCCTCTTTTGTATAAAACTGTTTTTATTTGAAATCAAATAAGCAGAAGATTCCATGATAGTCTCCACCACTTTTAGTCCATTTTGCTCCATAGTTGTACCAGTCTCAACAATATCCACTATAGCATCACTTAAACCTACTAAAGGGGCTAACTCGATTGATCCATATAGTTTTATTATCTTTACCCCCATAGCTTTATTTGAAAAATATTTTTGTGCTATATTTGACATTTTTGTTGCTATTTTTATCTCCGGAAGTGTGTAGTCTATCTCCTTGTCTTTTTGCATACCGACGCATACTCGACATTTGCCAATGCCTAGATCTAATAATCTTACCAAATCTTCATCTTTTTCTTCAAGAACATCTAACCCAACTACACCAATATCTGCTGCTTGATGAAGCACATATGAGGGAACATCTTGATTTCTAACCAACAAAAATCTAAAACCATCTGACTCTAGTATTAATTTTCTATCTTCAAATACAAATTTTTTATGAAAAATTTCTTCAAATATATCTAGCGTCTCTTTTGCTATTCTTCCCTTTGGCAATGCTACTTTTAACACAATTACTCCTATAATAATAAACTGTTCTTATGCACTATATCAGCATCATTAGCGATATCAATACAACAAAAAAGGTGGCTCTTAACTACTAATCTTATGCGAGATAGCTTTTTCCATTCCTCTAAATATTAGCGTGCCATCATAAATTGAATTTTCAAAATATTTAGAAAAAAACTTCCCGTCTCCGCCTGTAAAATATATTGTCTTGTCTTTACATAAATCTTTCAAAATCATTATAATAGGCTTAATAATACCATATGAAATAGCATCAACTGTTTTTTGAGGAAGAGCTTCAAGGTCAATATTTGGCTTTAGTCTCACACTTAGTTTTTCAGATATCTGTCCATAACACTTTTCATATGCAGCAAGACCAGGTAATATAAATCCTCCTAAATGTAAACTGTTTGACATGATATCAACCGTTATTGCACTTCCGGCATCCACTATCATACCATCACTTATTGCACTACATGCAGCCACTCTGTCTATTCCCATACCTTGATATATTGTATCAAGCTCAAGATAAGACTCTATATTTACAAAGTTCTTAACATCTTTTAACTTATGTGAAATTTTTTCATTTACACATATATAGTATATAGTTTCCTCTGTTTTGTAGTTCATAAAGTCTTCATGGTTTAAGCTCCAATTTTTTCCATCTTGAAAAAAATTGGCACTATGGTTTCCTATATCACAAAGTATCATGCTTCTACCTCATAAATTTTCCAGCCTTCACTGCTCAGAAAAGATTTTGCTTTGGAACATAGAGGAGAAGATATAAGAAGAACTCTTTTTTTATATCTACGATTTTTTAGCTTTTCCAATTTTTCCTGCAACTCCAATAATTCATTTGCATTTTTTCTTAAAAATCTACTCTTTTGTCCAACAAAAAAGATACAAATGTAATACTTTTTTTGTGTTAAACCACAAAAAAGTCTTATCTTTTTCCTACTGCCCAAAAGAGTCATACTTACCTCTTCTAGCCTCAAGAGTGTCATATTGTAACTATTTAAAATATCTACTATCTTTTTCAAAAAAGCTCCATTAGGCTTTTGTACATAGGCATCTCCTAATAAAGCTATCAGTGCATAGGATTATTAGGGGTGCCCATATCATTTTAAGAAATCAACTCTTCTTTGAGAGTCTAAAATATCTGTTTTGATAATAGAGTGTATCATGTGTAAAAAAAAGAAAAGAGTCAATATTATCAGGCATTTTATATATATTTGTTGAAATCAAATCAATATCAGTAGCTATAAGATAGCCTCCTCTCTCAATCAT
>JALVAU010000310.1 GCA_027011025.1 Campylobacteraceae bacterium
ATATAATCTACAATGCGAGGAGTGCAGCACTAAATGACCCTCGTTTTAAACCCTTAAGCAAAGAGGAGTTTGGACATATCAAAATAGAAGTCTCTATACTCTCAAAACCGGAACCATTGATATACGACAGTATAGATGCCCTAAAGAGTAGATTAAGGGTAGGAGTAGATGGGGTAGTTTTAAAATCCGGCTCCAATCAAGCCACTTTCTTACCTCAAGTATGGGAACAGTTACCGACATTTGAACTCTTCTTTTCACATCTATGTCAAAAGGCGGGCTTACAGAGCAAATGCCTAGAACAACATCCTGATATATTAACATATCAGGTTAAAGAGTACAAGGAAGTCTAATATGAGAAAATCAAGTGTAGCAGGAGCTTTTTACCCTGATTCTTGTGATGAAATAGAGCACTATTTTGATATATTTAATAAAAGTTTAGATGATCAAATAAAGAGTGATGACAAACTGTTTTCACTCAAACCCAGAGCCATCATATCTCCGCATGCCGGATATATCTATAGTGGCTTTACGGCAAATATCGCTTACAAGATACTTCAACACTCAAATCCAAAGAGAGTAATAGTCCTAGGTCCTAGCCATAGGGTTTATTTAGAGGGAATCAGCGGTACAAATGAAGAGTCTTATGAGAGTCCATGTGGAGAGTTGAGCATAGATAAAGATTACCTAAAAGAGCTAAATGAAAAGTTTGCCATAAAAAGCATAAAAGAGGCTTATGAGCAAGAGCACAGCACGGAAGTGCAAATGCCATTTATCAAACATTATATGCCAAGTTCAAAAGTAGTAGAGCTCGTATATGGAGATATCAACTACCAAGATTTAAGCTTAATATTGGAGTATATCCTAAGTGATAGCCAAAATGTTGTCGTAATAAGTACAGATTTAAGTCATTTTTACAATTTAAAAAAAGCTAAGACGCTAGATAATATCTGCTTGCAAGCCATAGCAAATTTAGATATAGAAAGATTTGAAGAGGGTTGCGAAGCATGCGGTGCTATAGGAGTAAAAGCAATGCTTATGACAGCAAAAAAAATAGATCTTAAACCCCTATTGCTTGACTATAGAACAAGTGCTGACGCAAGTCATGATGAAGATAGAGTAGTAGGCTATATGAGTGGATTGTTTTATTAGTTCCGATTTACTGTGATTAACCTTAGCTTAAAGTAAAATTTGCTAAAATCTTGCCCTTAATTGAAAAATTATAAATTCTCAACAAAGGACATACTTATGTATGCAATTATCAAAAATGGTGGGAAGCAGTATAAAGTTCAAGAGGGAGATTATCTAAATCTCGACAGACTTGACGCTTCGCCAAAAGAGAAGATAGAGGTTACGGAAGTTCTTGCAGTAAATGCAGGTGAACTGAAAGTTGGAGCTCCATTTGTAGATGGCGCAAAGGTAGAATTGGAAGTTATAGCTAACGGCAAAGACAAAAAAGTTATCATTTTCAAAAAGAGAAGAAGAAAAGATTCTAAACTCAAAAGAGGCTTTAGAAGACAATACACAAAAGTAAAAGTTTTAAGTATTACCGCTTAAACATATCAAGTAATTATCTAGGAGTTAGGATATGGCACACAAAAAAGGTCAGGGTAGTACCCAAAATAACAGAGATTCAGCAGGTAGAAGATTAGGTGTAAAAAAATTTGGTGGTGAGTTTGTAAGAGCCGGCAATATAATAATTCGCCAAAGAGGAACAAAAACACATCCAGGAAGCAATGTAGGTATAGGAAATGACCATACTATATATGCTTTGATTGATGGACATGTAGAATTCAGCAGATACGGAAAATTAAGAAAAAAAGTTTCAGTAGTTCCCGCATAAATATTCAAAACGGGCAGAGATAACTCTGCCCACCTCTTTTAAAATAGCATTTAATTGCTATTTATCCAATTTTATTTTAAAGGGCACCTCTAATAATAGGCAATACCCACAATCACCTACTATTAGAGGTACCCTTCAATACAAGTCTTATTTGAGATACCCTAAAGTTTTTAACTGACCTTATGCACTTTTTTCTCGAAAAGTCCTACTTTTCGTAAGCTTTAGGGGGTTGTAGGGACTTTAGTCCCTGCCACTATAAAGAGCTTTGCTCATCATAGTGCGCAAGGTCACTTTTTAAAGGTTTTATATGTTTACAGATAATGTCGAACTAACACTAAGTTCGGGAAAAGGCGGTCCAGGAAGTGTCTCTTTTAGAAGAGAAAAGCATGTTATACAAGGTGGTCCTGACGGTGGAGACGGAGGAAGAGGCGGAGATGTCTATTTTAAAGTCGATAAAAATACACACACCCTCTCTGGCTTTAGAAGAAAACAACATATAAAAGCAAAAAACGGTCAACCCGGTATGGGTAGAAAGATGTACGGTAAAAGTGGAGAATCTGCTGATGTTATCGTACCTCCAGGTACTCAAATCATAGATGCCCAAAGCGGTGAAGTGCTTTTTGATCTACTAGAAGATGGGCAAAGAGTTCTCTTTTTAAAAGGTGGAAAAGGTGGACTTGGAAATGTTCACTTTAAAAGCTCAACCAATCAAAAACCAGACTATGCCCAACCAGGACTTCCGGGCGAAACAAGAGAGGTTAAGCTAGAGCTTAAACTCATAGCAGATGTAGGGCTTGTAGGTTTTCCAAACGTTGGAAAATCAACTCTTATATCTATCATATCAAATGCTACACCACAAATTGCAAACTATGAGTTTACTACTATCACACCAAAACTAGGAGTGGTTGATGTTGGAGACTTTAGATCCTATGTCATGGCAGATATACCAGGAATCATAGGGGGTGCAAGTGATGGTAAAGGACTTGGAATCCAATTTTTAAAACATATAGAAAGAACTGAATTTCTTCTTTATATGATAGATGTTTCAAGTTATAGAGATATAAAAGAGCAGTATATAACTCTAAAAGAAGAGTTGGATAATTTTTCCCATAGCCTTGCAAAAAGAGAGTATGCCATAGCACTCACAAGATGTGATACACAAGATGCAAAAAGTATCAATGAAAAAGTCCAAGATATGCTAGATCTGAACGATATGAATACAAATATAGACAAACAGAGTGAAAATTATGAGTATTTTATACAGGATATTTACGATAGAGATAGCTCAAAACCCTTTTTTGTTATGCCAATCTCTTCTGTTTCAAATATAAATATCCAGCAACTCAACTATGCACTAGCTGATATCGTATACAAGATTAAAAAGGAGAGCTAATGCAAAGAGTTGTGGTTAAGGTTGGAACTCATGTACTAAGCGAACAAAACAGACTCTCAAAAACAAGAATGATGAACTTGGTTGAGTTTTTGGCAACATTGATGGATAGATATGAGGTGATTTTGGTCTCTTCAGCTGCGGTAGCTGCTGGGTATTCTATGCTTAAACTTGATAAAAATGTACTTCATAACCGTCAAGCAATAGCTGCCATAGGTCAACCTCAGCTCATAACAACATACAATAAAAAACTAGAAAAGTTTGGGAAAGTAGCTGCTCAACTACTTTTGACTGCAGATGATTTTGATTCTAGAAAGAGAACATATCATGCAAAATGCACAATCGAAACCCTTTTAAAACATAACATTTTACCTATCATCAATGAAAATGATGCAACTGCCACAGAGGAGTTGGTCTTTGGAGATAACGACCAACTCTCAGCTAGAGTAGCACACTATTTTGATGCTGAATTGTTGATTTTGCTCTCTGATATAGATGGATATTATGATAAAGATCCAAATAAAAATCCAGATGCTGTGATGAAAAAAGTGGTTAAAAAAATTGATGAAATAGAGCTACAAAAACAAAATAGTACAAGCTTTGAGTTTGCAACAGGCGGAATAGTCACAAAATTAAAGTCAGCCCAATATCTTCTTAAAAGGGGCAAAAAAATGTTTATAGCAAGTGGATTTGATCTAAGTGATATAAAAAGCTATATGTTTGAAGGAATCCACAAAGGCGGAACACTCTTCCAAAGAGATGCAAAATGAAAATCGTATTTATGGGAACACCGGATTATGCCACCACAATTTTAGAGGAGATCCTAAATTCAGATATAGAGGTATCGCTCCTTGTAACCCAACCCGATAAACCAGTAGGCAGAAAACAAACCTTAACACCTCCTCATATAAAGCAGTGGCTAAAAGAGAGCAGAAAAAATATAGAGGTATATCAACCCTCCACACTAAAAAGCCATGATGTAACAGCCAAAATCAGCTCTTACAGACCAGACTATATAGTGGTAGCTGCTTATGGCAAAATCTTACCCAAAGAGATACTAGATATTGCTCCTTGCATAAATCTACATGCTTCACTACTGCCAAAATACAGAGGAGCAAGCCCGATACAAACTGCTATCTTAAATGATGAAAACTTTACAGGTGTTACAGCTATGCTCATGGAAGAGGGACTTGATAGCGGAGATATTTTAGCATTTAGATATATTAAAATAGAGCAAAAACGAGTTGATGAACTGTTTGATGAGTTATCAAAGGCAGCAGCAAATATAACTCTACATGTACTCAAAAATTTTAACCAAATCAAACCCATAAAACAGGTTGATGCAGATGCAACGCACTGTATAAAAATCAAAAAAGACAATGGTCTTATCGCTTTTGAAGAGAATGCTAGTGATATATACAAAAAATATAGAGCCTACACTCCATGGCCTGGAATTTTCTTAAAAAATGGACTAAAACTAAAAGAGTTAAAGCTTTTAAATGACTCTATAGAAAATGATAAAATCGGTATAATCAGTAAAATTAATAAAAATTCTATCACACTTACCTGCCTAAAAGGCTCACTAGAGATTAAAAAAGTGCAAGCACCCTCCAAAAAAGAGATAAGCATATTGGACTACATAAGAGGCAAAAGGTTAGAGATTGGTAATACGCTACTTTAGAGAGATAGACTCTACGCACAAATACTTGATACAGGAGATAAAAAACAATAATATCAAAGAGCCAACTCTAATCTTGGCAGATCTGCAAACTGCTGGAGTCGGAAGCAGAGGAAACTCTTGGGAGGGCAAAGAGGGCAATCTTTTTTGCTCATTTTGTGTAAAAGAGAAACACTTACCGAAAGATTTACAATTAACATCAATTTCTATATATTTTTCATATCTTTTAAAAGAAGTTTTATCCTCTTGCGGCTCGAAAATATGGATAAAATGGCCAAATGATTTTTATCTAAAAAATAAAAAAATCGGTGGCACAATCACAACAAAGATAGGAGAAAACATCATCGGCTCTATCGGTTTAAATATAGCTCAATCTCCCCAAGAATTTGGTACTTTAGATATACAAATAGAGCCAAAAAAAATAGTAAAAGACTTTTTGGAGATACTTGGAAAAAAGATTTCATGGAAGCAAGTTTTTAGTAAATATAAGATAGAATTTCAAAAGAGTAGAGATTTTTCTTTTCATTTGGGAGATGAGAAGAAATCACTAAAAAATGCTAAATTAAACAATGATGGCTCCATAGAGTTAAATAAAAGAAGGGTGTATAGTCTAAGATGAGTGAAATAATAGCCATTGCAAATCAAAAAGGCGGGGTTGGTAAAACTACTACTGCGGTAAATTTAGCAGCTTCTTTGGCAGTTGCAGAAAAAAGAGTGCTTTTGATAGATATAGATCCTCAATCAAATGCTACAACTGGACTTGGTTTTCACAGAAGTGATTATGAATACAATATATACCATGTTTTAATAGGGAGAAAAAAATTATCTCAGGTAATTCTAGAAACCTCCCTTCCAACACTTCATATAGCTCCATCAAACATAGGTTTAGTCGGCGTTGAAAAAGAGTTTTATGATGCTAAGACAAAAGGCAGAGAGCTCATACTCAAAAACAAAATAGAAGAGATCAAAAATGAGTATGATTATATCATCATAGATTCACCTCCTGCATTGGGAAGTATAACTATCAATGCACTTAGTGCTGCTAACTCTGTTATCATACCGATTCAGTGTGAATTTTTTGCACTTGAAGGCTTGGCTCAACTCTTAAACACTGTAAAACTAATCAAAAAAACCATAAATCCAAAATTAGATATCAAAGGCTTTTTGCCAACAATGTACAGTACACAAAACAATCTTTCAAAACAGGTTTTTGCTGATTTGAAACAACACTTTAAAAACAAGCTCTTTAGAGATGAAAAATCATCCTCGTATGTTGTAATTCCTAGAAATATAAAATTGGCTGAATCCCCAAGTTTTGGGAAACCTATCATCTTATACGATATAAAATCAGCAGGTTCTCAAGCATACCAAAATTTAGCAAACTCTATACTGGCCGGTTAAGATGTGTGCAAAAAAAGCTTTAGGCAGAGGACTTAGTGCTATAATTGACGATGTCGAAGAGGCATATAGACAAGATATTGATGATTCAAATGAATTAGTACGCGAGATAGATATCGATATCATCTCTCCAAACCCCTATCAACCAAGAACATATTTTAATAAAGAGGCTTTAGGAGAACTTAGTGATTCTATCAAGAAACACGGCTTACTTCAACCTATAATAGTCATACGAAAAGATGATAAGTTTGTCTTGCTTGCAGGTGAAAGAAGATTAAGAGCAACAAAGCTTGCAGGATTTAAAACCATAAAAGCTATTGTAGCAGATATAGAATCCAAAAATTTAAGAGAACTAGCTCTAATAGAAAATATTCAAAGGGAAGATTTAAATCCCATAGAACTTGCAATCTCATACAAAGAGTTGATAGAAGAGTATAGCATCACTCAAGAGGGATTGTCTGAAATTATCCACAAAAGCAGAACACAAATCACAAACACGATCAGACTTCTCTCGCTAAGTGATAAAACAAAAAAACTCTTAGCTGATGGCAGACTCTCTCAAGGACACGCAAAGATCATAGTAGGCTTAAGCGATAGTGACGAGGAGAGCATAGTAAATACAATCTTAGGACAGAAGCTGAGTGTAAGAGATACAGAGATTCTTGTAAAAAAAATAAAATCGAGTGGACAAAAGAGAGAGAAAGATAAACCAAAAGCAAAATCCTTTGAGGGTGAGCTAAAAAGTATAAAAATAAAACTCCATGAGATTGGTTTTAAAAGCAAAATTGGCAAAAACAGTGTAACAATTGTATTGGATAATAA
>JALVAU010000311.1 GCA_027011025.1 Campylobacteraceae bacterium
GCTACATAGTGAGATTTTTTATCTTTTTTTGATTATATCTATAGGTTATATTTTAGGAAACATAAAAGTTAGGGGTTTTTCACTCGATATTACGGCTATGCTTTTAGTTGCTCTTATAGCAGGGCATTTTGGTATGGTTATATCAGATAATTTCAAATTGTTTGGTTTGGCTATCTTTATCTATGCAGTAGGATTACAATCAGGTCCGGGTTTTTTTGAGACTATTAAAAATGAGGGTATAAAACTCAATATTATAGCTCTTTTTTTGCTTCTTAGTATCTTTACATGTATATATCTTATCGGTTCATATTTTGGTCTGAGTAAGAGTATAATAGATGGTATTTTTACAGGATCTCTCACAAGTGTTCCATCTCTAGCAGCTGCCATAGAGGTAAAAAATGATCCTATCATCTCCGTCATATTTGGAGTTGTTTATCCTTTTGGTATATTTGCAACAATACTTTTTATTAGGATTTTGCCTATTATATTTAAAGTAAATCTTCAAAATGAAGTGAGTATATATGAGGAGGAAAAAAGACAAAAATATCCACTAATACTTACAAAAAACTTCAAAATCACAAATGAAAATTTTAAGAGACATCCTATAAAAAAATCTCAAATAGAAGAGTTGACTTCAACACTCATAGAAAGAGTTGAATCAGTCGATCAGTGTGAGCTTGATGAAAAAGCATGTAGATACTTACACTACAATGATATAGTCAGAGTTTCAGGCACAAAAGAGCAGCTAGAGGCTCTTAGCGTGATGCTCGGTGATGAGATGGGTGAAGCTTATAAATTTCATGATGATATGAAAGTTTACAGACTGCTTGTTACTTCAAAAGATATAGTAGGTAAAAAGATAGCTAGTATAAAAGAGTTAAAGTCTCTTAGAGCGGTTGTCACAAAAGTAAGAAGAGCAGGAATTGATATAAAACCACACCCCTCTTTGGCATTGATGCTAGGAGATAAACTCTATGTGGTTGCACCACAAAAGTATGGACAAAGAGTGACTGATTTTATTGGAAATGATCTTTTAAAGTATCCAGCAGCTGACTTTTTGCCAATCTCAGTAGGTATAGTTTTTGGTATTATACTAGGTGCTATTCCTTTTAGTTTGCCTTTTGTAGGAGATATAAAACTCAGTTTTGTAGGTGGAATTTTGATTACTGCCCTGATTTTAGGGCGACTTGGTAGAGTCGGTCCTATCGTATGGCAACTCTCTCCACACTCTAACAGTTTAATGAAGACTTTGGGACAGCTTATATTTATGGCTTCTATTGGAACAAATGCAGGAAAATATCTTCTAGAGGGTCTCTCTAAAAATGGCTTTTTACCTATATATATAGCTCTTTTTGCTCTTATATTTTCACTATTTTTGACCGCATTTATATGTAGAGTATTTTTGAAGATGAATTTTTTGCATATATTAGGGGTTTTATCAGGAGGAATGACTTCAACTCCAACTCTTACGATGGCAAATAATATATCAAAATCAGACTATCCGTCCATATCTTATGCAGCAGTCTATCCTATGGCTTTGGTTACGGCCATACTTCTAGCACAACTATTGCTAAAGCTGTTTTAATCTCCACTTCTCTATTTTTAAATCATTATCCATTATGTGGTCTATCAGCCATTTTTTAGTGGCAATTTTCATCTGTGTTTTTAAAGATTCTAGGGAGTGGTTTTCTTTGATAAGTTTTGTAAAATTTTCTATAATCTCTTGATGAAGTATATGATGTTTTTTCAAAAGAGGATAGCCAATACTTTTCATGTAGGCTTCTTCATCTCTAAAATGATCTCTCATATATATAAAAAAACTATTTAAAAGCTTTTTTATATCATCTTTTGTTGTATTTTTATCTAAAGAATCAACCAAGGCAGAGAGTCTAAAAAGCTCTTTGTGCTGTTCATCAATTTTTTGTACATGTAAAGAGTATTTCTCATCCCATTGTGAAATCATTAC
>JALVAU010000312.1 GCA_027011025.1 Campylobacteraceae bacterium
ATTAAACTTTTCTGCCTCAGTTTTATATATGAGATCATTATTATCTTCTCTTATCATAGGTAAGTTTGTAGGGATTGTTATAACTTCAAGATTATAGATCTGAGCAAACTCTGTTGCTTCCGTCTGAGCAGTTCCCGTCATACCGGCTAGCTTCTCATACTGTCTGAAATAGTTTTGAAAAGTTATGTCGGCTAGAGTTTGAGACTCCTCTTTTATCTCTACTCCCTCTTTAGCCTCAAGTGCTTGGTGTAAGCCCTCTGAAAATCTTCTACCCTCGCTTAGTCTTCCCGTAAACTCGTCTACTATGACTATCTCACCCTCTTTTACAACATAATCAACATCTTTTTCAAAGAGATTGTGAGCTTTAAGAGCTTGATCCAAATGGTGAGCAAGTATAGCATTTTCCAAACTATAGAGATTGCCCACTTCAAAAAGTTTCTCAGCTTTTTCATTTCCCTCTTCTGTTATAAGTATGGTTCTGTTTTTTTCATCAACACTGAAATCAACATCTTTGGTTAACTGTTTTGCTATCTCATTTGCTTTTTTGTAACCATCGAGTGTTCTGTTTGTCGGTCCAGAAATAATAAGAGGAGTTCTAGCCTCATCAATCAAAATAGAGTCAACCTCATCAACTATGACAAAATTATACTCTCTTTGGACTTTCTCTTCTAGGGTGTAGCGCATATTGTCTCTTAGATAATCAAATCCATACTCATTGTTTGTGCCGTATGTTATATCACAAGCATACTGCTCTTTTCTGTTTGCATCATCTTCAAGTTCTGCTGTCAGTACACCAACACTCAAACCAAGAAAATTATAGATAGGAGACATATCTGAAGCATCTCTTTTTGCCAAATAGTCATTTACTGTTACTACATGTACACCTTTACCACTCATCGCATTTAATACAACAGGTAGTGTAGCAACAAGTGTTTTACCCTCTCCTGTCTTCATTTCTGCTATATCACCTTCATGAAGAACAAAACCTCCGACCATCTGCACATCAAAATGACGAAGCCCTATAGTTCTCTTACTCACTTCTCTGACTATCGCAAAAATATCATAAATCATATCGTCCATGCTTTTTACATTGTCATTTAGATCTTTTTTAAATTTATCAAAAGTCTCTCTTATCTCATCATCACTCATCTTCTCATATTTATCTTCTAGGGCATTTATATTTTTTACTCTTTTAAGATAAGCTTTTACCAATCTATCATTTTTTGTTCCAAATATCTTCTTTGCAATCGTCTCTACAAACATTAATCTACCTTCTTATTTCCAAATTGTTAACAATAAACCCGTAATTTTATCATAGTTTTACTATCTATTTGCTAAAACTTTACTATAATAAGTGCTAAACTATAACAAGGGGGTATATTTTATGAGGATTATACTATTTTTATCTATACTGTTTTTAAATATCTATGCAAATGTTTTTGATTTTAGAACTTTGCAATCAGACTTTATACAGACTATTACCAACGAACAAAATAGCACCATAACATACAAGGGAAGTTTTTATGCCACAAACAGACAAGTTGCTCTTTGGATATATAAAACTCCTGTGAAAAAAAAGGTCTATTTTATCAAAAACAAAGTTGTGATTATAGAGCCAGAATTAGAACAAGCGATCATAACAAATCTACAAAACAGTCCAAATTTTACCTCAATCATAAAGAGTGCAAAACAGATCTCAGAAGATAGATACATGACAAAATATGAAGATACAAACTACTACATAGATATAAAAAACAACAATATCTCACAGATAACATACAAAGACAAGCTAGACAACAGAGTCTCCATAAAACTAAAAAATCAAGAAAAAAACATAATCCTAGATGATGCCTTATTTAAACTAAATATACCAAAAGATTATGACATAGTAACACAGTGATTCAGTTATTTAAGAGACCACTGCACAGTAACAAGTCCTAAGATATGGTGAAAGAAGATAC
>JALVAU010000313.1 GCA_027011025.1 Campylobacteraceae bacterium
TGATCTCGGATTCTGCAAATACTGCACAAGTACTGTTGATAGATAGGGGTGTGCCTGTTGATTTAAAATGGTAATCACCTAGCTCATCTACCCCAATTTCAAGCTTCAGTGCAACCACATCCAAAAACTTACCCGTACCTGCTGCACATCTGTCATTCATAGCAAAATTTACTACATTTCCTTCACTATCCAAAGATATAGCTTTACTGTCTTGTCCGCCTATATTTATGATTGTTTTTATCTCTTTTTTGCTCTCAGCTCTAGCGGCAGCTCTTGCACCGATAGCATTTGCTGTGATTTCGCTAATCTTCTCATTTGCCTCTTTAAAGAGCTTTCTTCCATATCCGGTAGAAACCGTATATACCAAACTCTCCTCTTGGATATCTAGTTCGTTCAACAATTCAGCAAGCGCCTCCTTTGCATACTTGTAAAACATACTGCCACTTGCACTTATCTTTTTTCCCAACAACTCTCTGTTTTCATCTATGATTGCTATCTTTATGGCAGTTGAGCCTATATCTATACCTGCAAAATATCTCATTATTTTCTTCTTCTCCTATTTTTGAGTGACTCCATGAAAGCCTCTATCCTTGTTGTTAACTGCCCTAGATGGCTAGGACTATAATCACTCTCAAGATATAATATAGGAATTCCCTCTTTTTCCATGGCTTCTATGACTGATCTTTGCTCCATCTCATAGACTTGACAACCTGCAAAAGCCTGATACACAACACCCTCCGCCTTATACTCTTTTACTAAATCTATCACTCTTCGGATTCTATCATTGTTCTTTGTAAATATCGGACAAGTACACCCTTTTAGATACCTATCTGCAACAGCATCAACCATATCATACAAAAACCACTCATCAACACTTACCATATCATTAAAAAGCCTATTTGCAGAACAAGTTTCATCTGCAACTATTATACCGTCTGATTGCTCTATAAGAAGTGGGATTTTAAGATTTGGAAAGATTGGAGGCGACCCTGTATATACAACTCTAGGGCTGTTTTTATGAGTTTTATCTTCCTCTTTAACTCTGATTTTACACTCTTCATATAACTTTTGTGTTGCCTCTATCCAACTATCTATCTTGTCAAAAAAGAAAGCATTTGTTACTAAAAATATATCTTTGCCCAAAATCGGCGGATTTGGCTCTTTTCTCAATTCATTTAACTGATGGTAAAGATACTGAGCATGACCAATCTTCTGTATGGTTTTTTTCAGCTTTGATTTTTTCAGTTTTTTTCCTAAGTTTTTAGATAACTCTTTTGTAAACTTCCTCACACTTCTTCGCCAATACTCCCTACTCTCTTCACTCTCTTTTGTTCTAGGAAACTCCATATCATACACAGGATAACCCATATCCTCTATGATAGCACCCGATTTTGACTTTTGGTCACATGTAGTCGGAGATATAACAAAGTCGGGCTTATCGCTGAAGTTGTTTGAACTAAACTGTCCTACAGTAGCCTTTACTAACGGACAAGCTTTTGAAGGGGCAAGATCGCTCCCTATCTCATCATCAGTATAAAAACCGTTACATAATCTAATAGGAATGGCATCTAGTGCATAGATAATCTCATAAGGAACTTGTATGCACATCGTACCCACTTTGACACTTTTTGCATGTAACGGCTCTCTCTTGCAGTAAACCTTCTCATATAGATCATAAAAATATTCCATATTTTTTGGAGGCTCTATAAAATCATGTCTGATTTTATCCAACATAGCAACCGCCTCCATAGCCTTGTGACGATTTTGCTTATCCTTGGGCGTCTCAATATCTCGTTTATGCCTCATCCGCTCTCTCCAATCTTATCTACTTTCATTCTTTTTGCAAATCCACCTTTGGTGGAAGTGAAAACTTTGATATTAAATATATCTACATGTAGAGCATCCTCTTCAGGACAGGCGGCTACACACTTCATGCAGAAGATACAATCG
>JALVAU010000314.1 GCA_027011025.1 Campylobacteraceae bacterium
TTTAGTTTTTGCCTCAATCGTTAAAATTCCGTCTTTCGTGTTCACTTTTATATTGTTTTTTTCACTACCTGGAATACTCACGCTTAATTCATATCTGTCTTTATAGCTCTTCATATTAAGTGCAGGGGATATACTCATATCACTTTTAAAAAACTTCTCAAACTCCGGCATAGTCGCAAATTGTGAATTCATGGAATTAAATATCTTCTGCATATTTTGCTCCATCTTTTGCATCTGCTCAAATGGATTTCCTGCAAAGATTTTATCCAAATCATTATCTTTTACAAGTGGCCGATTTAACTGTTTAATAGGTAATACTTTTTGACTCTCCGTTGGATTAGTTGTTTTAGTGTCATATATATAATACCCTTGCAAACCGATAACTACCACCAATAAAAAAACTATCAAATATTGTATATTTTTCATATTTCACCTCCTAGGAGACCAATCAAGAGTAACACCAACCAATAGGTGCTACTCTTACATGTAGAGCCTCTATTTTACTGTTATGCTTTTTGCTTTTTTTGCTTCAACTTTTTCTAAAGTTATATAGAGTCTTCCATCTTCATATTTTGCATCTACTTTGTCTCTATCTATATCTTCAGGTAGTGCAAAGACTCTTGAGATCTCTCCAAAATAGCTACCTATCATATAGTAGTCTTCCTCTTTTACCTCTTTTTTCATCTTTCTTGTAGCACTAACCCTTAGAAAATTGTCCTCTACTTTTATATCGATATCTTTTTTATCGACTCCGGGCAAATCTACCTCTATAGAAAAAGCATCACTATCTTTTTTAGCTAAATTTGCAAAAGGAAGATAACTTGCCACATTTGTAAAAATCTCTTTTGTTTTTTCCAATCCGCTCTCTATACTCTTTTCTAAATTTTCACCAACTTTTTTTGTACTTTTTACTATATCCATGATATCCTCCTTACTTAATCTCTATCTTCTTAGGTTTTTTATCTACGGTTTTTTGCTTTGGAATCTTCACTTCAAGAACACCATTTTTACTATTAGCCGCTATCTTGTCGACATCTACATCTTTTGGCAGGGTAAAGCTTCTTGTAAACTTTCCATACCTGCTCTCAACTTTATAATAATCGCTCTCTTTTATCTCATTTTTGATTTTTCTCTCACCTGAAATACTCAAAACATTGTCTTTTACATCGATTGTTATATCACTCTTTTTCACACCCGGCAAATCAACCTCCACATAGTAAGCATCATCTGCTTCTCTACTGTTTACAACAGGCGTAAATGAAGATATGCCAGCCTCATACCCTTGCTCTTCCAAGCCCTCTATAACATTGTTTAGATATTCAAAACCTCTTCTGAGATCTCTAAATTCTCTAAATGGTTCAAATTTTGTAAGTAACATAATAAACTCCTTGAATTAATTTTCTTTAGCCTTAATGACTAAACTTTGATGAAATTTTAACAAGTAGTTTAAAAAAGTTTTGCTACTTTAGTAGCATTTGTGAAGAAGTTTTTAATAGTTTTAGTAGTTTTTCTATATCTTTTACAACTATATTTTTTCTTTTTGTCTCTATTGCACCTAGATTTTTGAGCTCTTTTATGTGTCTGTCCACGACATGTCTTACCGTTCCTATCAGATTTGCAATCTCACTTCTTGATAGATTTTGCAAAAGTGTTTTTTTGTGTTTTTTATCTGTTTCTAAATTGTTTAGTATCAAGTGTATAAGTCGCTCATTTGTATCATATAGTGACAATTCACAAGAAAGATTTTCAGCTTTTCTCATTTGCATTGCTATATAAGGGAAAAATATACGATTAAATGCCGGGTTTTTATATATCCACTCTCTGACTTTTTCTATGGGTAGTCTTAATGCTTCTCCATCTTCTAATATATCTACCATAACTTCGTGAATTTGCCCATCAAGTAGAGTGATAGCATCAAACATATCCCCAAAACTCAAAATAGAA
>JALVAU010000315.1 GCA_027011025.1 Campylobacteraceae bacterium
TATAAAAATATAATTCCAAGTACGATTACCAAGCCTAAAATTTTAAACAGAAGATTATAGTTTGTATTTTTTATCTCTTTGACCGAAATCCAACTGTTTAAAATCTTCTGTTTTTCTTTTTCCGAAACTGTATGTGTAAGCTTTTCAAAGATAGAGCGCAAGATTGGCTCATCATTTCTTGTTCCTATAGCCAAGAGAACCTCTTCGTTAACTCTAGAGGATATTTTCATTTGATTTGTAAAATCTCGCTGAATGGTATAGGCGATAGTCATCAGGTTGTCAACATATCCATATATTTCTCCAGATTCAACTTTTCTTAATGCTTCATGAATATTTTTAAACTCAACAAGCCTCATCTGAGGATACTTTGCGTGTAGTATCTCTTCTATTGCATAGCCTTTAACAACCCCTATCTTTTTATCTTTCAAAGAGTAAAAATAGTAGGTGTATGGTTTATCAATTCTCGTTGCAAGAACGATAGGAAGTCTTAAATATGGACTGGTAAAATCCATATATTTTAAACGATTTTTAGTTTTTGATGCCAAAGAAAATATATCACATTTTCTACTCTTAGCCGCACTTATGCTCTCTTGCCAGCTTTTTGTAGGATACAGCTTTATGCTTATATGAGAATTCTTACGCAATAGCTTAAAATAGTTTGCTGAAATACCTATATGCTTTTTATTTTGTATCGCTTCAAACGGCATCCAATCGGGATCAACACACATCCTAATGATACCTTTCTTCTCAAGATAATTTTTTTCTTCCTTAGTCAGATCTGTATTGTAATATCTTTGTTTATATACAAAATCACTAAAGTCAAGACTAACATCTTTTGGCAGTAGATTCATCTCGATAAAATCTTCTGCCATCATTCGTAAACGGCGTACAGATATACTTCCTATCTTAAAAAGTGTAGGATTCATCATCTTTTGTATCTGTCTTGCTTCAAACATAAGTGCATCATATGATTTGTGTTGCGTATTATACTTATCAAGTATCAGTTTTACTATCTCTTCTTTATGCGAAAGCGCATATGCCCACCCTTTTATGCTTGCATCTCTAAAGTTTTTAACCCTTTTTGGATGGTTTATAAGCTCATCTCTGGAGGTAAAAAGATTGTCGTCATAGTATTCTGTACCATAACTTGAAGGGTTTAATACATTGTATTTTATACCGGCTTTATTTAAAGCATAGAGTTCATTTGTAGTGTAAGCAACCATAGCATCTACTTTTTTATCCACAAACTCCTTTATTGAAAAACTAGGGGGTACATTCACAAAGCTGTTCAAATCCATATCAAAATCTTTGAACATCATCAAGAATGCTGCACTTTTTAGTGATTTTTCTACACCCATTACTCTTTTGTTTTTCAATTCGCTAGGAAGTGTGATATCTGATTGAGTTACAATCACGAGAGGCGAATGTTTGAAAAAATTTGCAACCAATACGATAGGTTTGCCTTGCAAATAATCAATGACTATATCTGAATAACTTGTGCCATAGGTTGATTTTTTATTCAACACATCATTTACAATATCTATACCATTTGCATACTCTTTAAAGGAGACATCTAAGCCGACATCTGTATAAAAGCCTTTCTGTTTTGCTGCATAAAAACCAGCAAATTCAAACTGGTGTTTCCACTGCAGTTGCAAAGATATTTTCTGCATTTTGCTTTGGGCTTGTAGCGATATAGTCAAAAATAGAATGAGATAAAAAAATAGTCTATACATGATTTGTAGTATAACAGAGTCTATCTTTAGTCAAACTAAAATTAACAATGAACATTATTTATGGTAAAATACGCCACACTATCACACGATATAAAATTGAATTTTGGGCAAGGTTTTTATATGCTAGAGACGATACTATTAAGCAGCTTAGCCGGCACGGTGCTTCCCTCTTGGTTTTGGGGGCGCACACATTATAATAAAAAAAAGACAGAACTATTTTATAACATAAAGATTGCCCAATCCCTAGGTAATGCATCAGCACTAAGAGATCACGATACCGGTGCGCACAACTACAGAGTAGCTTATATGGCTAGTATCATAGGTGAAGAGCTAAAACTAAGAAAAAGAGTACTTCAAGCGCTTATGAAAGGTGCATTTTTACACGATATAGGAAAGATAGGAATTCCTGATAAGATACTTCTAAAAGATGGTCCACTCAATGATGATGAATGGAAAACGATGAGACTTCATACTATGCTAGGGAAAGAGCTCATCGAAGATATGCCATGGTTTGATGATGCTCTAGATATTGTTATGTACCACCATGAAAAATATGATGGCACAGGCTATCCAGATGGACTCAAAGCCCAAGACATACCTCAAAATGCACGCATATTTAGTATAATTGATGTTTTCGATGCCCTAATGTCAGATCGTCCATACAAATACTCTTTTTCTTATGACAAGGCTTTAAAAATTATGAAGGATAGTAGTGGCACACAATTTGATCCAAAGATATTAGAGATATTTTTTAGATTTGCACCCTATTTTGCAGACATAATTAAAAACAGCTCAATGCAAGATGCAAAACAAAAACTAGAGAAAAAACGAAAAGTGATATTTGGTTTGTAAAACAAATAAAGGAGGGTAAATTGATAAATAAACTAATAGAAATAGTTAAGGAAGCGGGTATTCTTTTTAAAGAGGGGTACAATAGTGAAAAATCTATAGAATTTAAAGGAAAAAAAGATCTTGTTACTCAGTATGACAAAAGCATAGAAAAACTTCTTATTCAAAGATGCTCATCCTCTTTCAAAGATTTCAATATAATTGCTGAAGAGTCACAGTACAGTACAACAGAATTTGGAAATTCTATAATAATAGACCCGATAGATGGTACAACAAACTTTGTAAACAGAGTTCCACATTGTGCAATATCTATAGGTGTTTATAGAGACAAAAAATCTTATATTGGTGTAGTATATAATCCAATATTAAACGAGCTCTACAGTGCCAAAGCTGGGGAGGGAGCTTATCTAAACGGTAAGTTGATCCATGTGAGCAATGATGAAAATTTTCAAACTTCACTCATATCCACAGGTTTTCCATATACTGGAGCAACAAACAAAAATGATCTAGATTGGGTAATCAAAAACTTGCAAAGAATACTGCCTAAGTGTCAAGATATTAGAAGATTAGGTAGCGCATCTATAGATCTATGTATGGTTGCAAATGGTGTTTATGAGGGATACTATGAGATAAACCTAAAACCGTGGGATGTAAGTGCCGGTATCCTTATATTAGAAGAAGCTGGTGGAAAAGTGACAAACAGTCAAAATTTAAAATATGATATGTTTAATGACAGATGCACAGTTGCAAGCAATGGAAAAATACATGATAAATTAATATCTTATCTGGAAGATTGAAGTTTGAAGTTTGGAGACTGTATATACAGTCTCCTTTTAAAAGTTATACTAATTCTAAAAATGCCATAGAAGCGGCATCGCCTCTTCTGGTTCTTGTTTTTATTATTCTTGTATATCCACCATTTCGCTCAACATACTTTGGCGCTATCTCTTCTACAAGTTTTTTAGTGCACTCTTTGTCTTGCAAGGCTGCAAATACAGCTCTATGAGCATTAAAGTCACCCTTGCCCGCTCTTGTGATTAACTTCTCAATAAACCCTCTAAGCTCTTTTGCTTTAGGTAGAGTAGTCTCAATTTTTTCATATTTTATGATTGCAATTGCTAGATTCTTAAGAAGTGCACCTCTATGCGTAGAAGTACGGCCTAGCTTTCTATATCCATGCTTATGTCTCATTTTTCACCCTCATTCTTTTCAGATTTTAAATCTTGAATTTTTTCTTTTAAAACTTCTTTAGTTCCATCTTCAAATTCAAAGCCAACCGGAAAATCTAAATCTTCCATGACCTGCTTAATCTCTTCTAAAGATTTTTTTCCAAGATTTTTTAAATTTTTCAGCTCAGCCTCATCCATTAGTGCTAGTTCACCAATATATTTTACTGAAGCTCTATCTAAACAATTAAAGCTTCTAGCGCTTAGATTTAAATCATCAATGCTTTGTAAAAGCTTTCCAAATTCTACACTTACGGCTTCACTCTCTTCTTCATTGCTCACCTCTATATCTAACAAACCGTTAAATACTGACATTTGAGAATACATTGCTTCTAGAGAGTTTTTAAAAGCTGTCAATGGAGAAATAAGCCCATCTGTTTCAACAGTAAAGACGACTTTTTCAAAATTTGGATTATCCTCTACTAATACATTTTCTATATCATAAACTGCTTTCTTAACAGGCGTAAAAAAGCCATCTAATGCAATATAATCAGCATCTAGCTCTTCTCTAATATTCTCACTAGGAACATATCCGATACCTTTTTCAATAATAACTGAAAAATTTAGCTCAGCATCTTCATTTATTGTACAAAAATAATTTTCAGGTGTTACTATTTCAACACTATCATTCTCTAAATCAACTCCTCTAATCTCTTTAGGTCCATTAAAAGAGTAGTTTAAAACTACTTTATCTTCATCTCCCCTGATCTTAAAGCGAATATTTTTTAGATTTATGATAAAAAGAGCAACATCTTCCAACATTCCTCTTATACTATCAAATTCATGCGTAACACCCTCTATTCTAACAGCAATTGGTGCAAATCCAACTGTAGAACTAAAAAGCAATCTTCTAAGAGGATGGGCTAGCGTCACTCCAAATCCTGATTCGAATGGATATGCTATAACCTTAATCTTGTTCTTAGAAATATTCTCAACTTCTATCTCTGTTGGCATATATGCTGATGTATTAATACTATTCATAACAGTACCTACTTTACTTATTTAGAGTATAGCTCAACGATTAATCTCTCTTCAATCGGTATTACTACTTCTTCTCGATCGGGAATTCTTGTAAAAATTCCAAATGCTTTATTTGTGTCTATATCAACCCATGGAACAATTCCTGTCTGTGCAGTTAACTCTAACGCACGAACAATTTGTGGATTATTTTTTGACTTCTCTCTTATCTCTATCTTATCACCGGCTTTAACTCTATATGAAGGGATATCTACTTTTCTTCCATTTACCAACACATGTCCATGTGTTACTAATTGACGAGAAAATCTTCTTGTAGTTGCAAAACCCATACGATATGCAACATTATCAAGTCTTCTTTCTATTAGAAGTATAAGATTTGTACCTGTGTTGCCCTCAGCTTTATTTGCATCTGAAAAGAGTCTTCTAAACTGTTTTTCAGAAACACCATACATAAATTTTGCTTTTTGCTTCTCTCTTAACTGCAATCCGTATTCACTAATTTTTGTTCTTCTTTGACCGTGTTGTCCAGGCGCATAAGGTCTCTTATCAAGAGCACTTTTGCCAGCAAGTCTTCTCTCGCCTTTAAGAGCCAGGCTCACACCTAATCTTCTCTCAAGCTTTTCAACTGGTCCTCTATATCTTGCCATCTTTTCTCCCAATTTTATACATAATTAATTATATGAGTAAACTCTATTTAGAATTAAACTCTTCTTCTTTTTGGAGGCCTACAACCATTATGAGGTAATGGAGTAATATCTTTTAGAAAAGTTACTCTAATTCCTTCATAAGCACCTACACTTTTGACTGCAGTTTCGCGACCGCTTCCAGGACCTTGAACTTTGATTCCAAGTTCTTTGATGCCATGTTCTTTTGCTTTTGCCAATGCATCATCAACTGCTTGTTGAGCTGCATATGGAGTTGACTTTTTGCTACCTTTAAAACCAAGGCTACCAGCACTACTCCAAGCAATAACATTTCCCATCTCATCAGTTACAGTCACAACAGTGTTATTGAATGTTGCTGATATAAAAACTATACCTTTAGCAATATTTTTCTTAACGACTTTTTTTCTAGCTACTTTTCTTTTTGCCATCTGTTTCCCTTTGAGACTCTAATTAGCTTTTGCGCCGACGGTTCGTTTCTTACCTTTTCGTGTACGCGCATTAGTTTTTGTTTTTTGACCTCTAACAGGAAGTCCTCGTCTATGTCTTAGACCTCTATAACTTCCCATATCCATCAATGCTTTTATATTCATAGCCACATTTTTTCTTAAATCACCTTCAACTGCATAGTTTTTTTGTAATTCGTTACGGATAGAAGCTATCTCTTCTTCTGTTAGTTCACTTGCTCTTTTATCATAAGAAATGCCTGTTGCATTTAGTATCAATCTTGAGCTTGTTAAGCCTACTCCGTAGATATATGTCAAAGCATACTCTACTCTTTTCTTGTTTGGAAGGTCTACACCTGCAATTCTTGCCATGGTTATCCTTGTCTCTGTTTATGTTTTGGATTTACACAAATGACTCTAACGACACCTTTTCGTTTGATCACTTTGCATTTATCGCACATCTTCTTTACAGAAGGTCGTACTTTCATCTTTCTGCCTTTGTCTGTTTTTTCCACTTATGTACCAAGTAAACTGTCACAGGTTTAGCGATGTTTTACTAGACCAACAATTGAAAAAATAGTGGTTTTTTTTCAATTCTTCTTCACACAGTTTTACAAAAGGTATGTATTGTACCTAAATTTTGCTAATATTTTACTTATATCTATAAGTAATTCTACCTTTATCCAAGCTATAAGGAGTTAATTCTACTTTTACCTTATCGCCAGGCATTATTTTTATATAGTGCATTCTCATCTTTCCTGCTATGTGACATAAAATCACATGGTTGTTTTGAACTTCAACTTTAAAAGTTGCATTTGGTAATGCCTCTATAACTTTACCATCTATCTCAATCACATCTGCTTTCGCCATTTTACCTCCTATTTAACTGTCATCTTTTTAAGGAAGTAAATTCCTCAAAAATTCACACGCTACTAAAGCTAAACCTTGCGGTTAGAACTTTTATTTAACTGTCATCTTTTTAAGGAAGTAAATTCCTCAAAAATTCACACGCTACTAAAGCTTCGCTTGTCAGCGAGAAACCTTGTTATTATTTTAAAAATCAATTCCTAAACAGTTTATACTCTACTAAACTTCAGTATTGCAGTTATACAGCTCTATTTTAATTTATGCTCTTATTAAATATTAC
>JALVAU010000316.1 GCA_027011025.1 Campylobacteraceae bacterium
TTTTCAAAGAGTGCTATCAGTGATGGAACACTCCTTATAAAACTACATACTCTTATGAATAATACCGCAAGCAGAGAGGATATATACAATGAGAGAGTAGTGCTCTCCTTTGCTTCAAGGGTTAAAAATATAAATATTTTAAATATGCTCTACATTCTAACCTATGTAGATATAAATGGGGTTGGCAAAAATGTATATACAAATTTTACTGCCAAACTGTTAAACGAGCTATACAATAAAACTGCTTACTCTTTTGGTAAAACTGATCTCATAGATGAAGCAAGCAGTAGGTTGCGAAGAGAAAAATTTTTGAAAAAAAGTGCCGAATTTCAAGAATTTTCACCTATTTTACAAAGAAAAACACTAAATATAAGCTCAAACCTATTTTTCTTAAAATACAAATCAGACCAAATCATAAAAATCGCCAAACTAGCATATAAAACTAATACTTTTACCTATAAAATACAAACCGAACCTTACCTCATCATAGAGATTATAAAAAATGAAGATTTTAATATAGGATATCTTCTTGGAAAATTAGGATATCTTAATTTGGTCAATATGGAAATCTACAAACTTTTTGATGAAAAAAAATATTTTAGACTAGAATTTAATGAAGATATATATAGTGACGACATATCTATCTTAAATGAGTTAATTGAAAATTCCTTTGATATGAGTAAAAAAACAAAATTAATAAAACCTGCCATACTCAAAAATGAGATAGATTTAGATTGTGAGCACTCTATGACTTATGCAAAGATGAGCATCCATACTAAAGACCAAAAAGGGCTGATGGCTTATGTGATGAGTAAACTAGATGAAAAGGGGATAGATATAGCTATGGCTAAAATACAGACAATAAAAAGAAGAACGAGAAATCTTATTTTAATTGAAAAAACATTATACTTATGCGAAAATAAAAACAAAATATTAGGGATTCTTACATGTGCGGAATAGTTGGGTATATCGGAAAGAGAGAGAAGAGAGAATTTCTGCTCAATGGACTAAGAGAATTAGAATACAGAGGGTATGACAGTGCCGGTATAGCCGTACTTCATCAAGGAGAGATAAACTACTTTAAAACTAGTGGAAAACTTATCAATCTTATAGAAAAAACCAAAGATTTTCGCTCTATCGGATTTGGTCTGGGTATTGCTCACACGAGATGGGCAACACACGGAAAACCAACAGAGATAAATGCCCACCCTCACTGGGGTGAGTTTTCATTTGTGATTCATAACGGTATCATAGAGAATTATATGGAGATAAAAAAAGAGCTCCAAAGCGAAGGCGTGACATTTCTGAGTCAAACAGACAGTGAAGTCATAGTGCACCTGTTTGAAAAGTTTATAAGACAAAATCTTACTCCAAAAGATGCCTTTAAAAAAACGGTAGAGTCTCTAAAGGGTGCTTATGCGATACTGCTTATCACAAAAATGGAGCCTGAGAGTATATTTTTTGCAAAAAATGCCGTACCTTTGATCATCGGCAAAAATACTCAAGGTGAACTCTTCTTGGGCTCTAGCGATGCTCCGCTCATCGGTTTTGCTGATGAAGTTTCTTATCTTGAAGATGGTACTTTTGGCTGGATGAGCAAAGAAGAGATAGAGCTATATAAAGATTCTGCAAAAATCGAACCATCTTTTAAACTGCTAAGTACAAGTAAAATTTATGCCCAAAAAGATGGATTTAGATTTTTCATGGAAAAAGAGATATATGAACAGTCCATAGTAGCTAGTGAAACTCTTATGGGCAGAATCAAAGATGATAAAGTATTTTTAGAGGAGTTAAGTAGTTATGATTTTGATAATATTGATGAGATAAAAATCTGTGCTTGCGGTACTAGTTATCATGCGGCTCTTACTTCAAGCTACCTCTTTGAAAGATTGGCAAAAATCAGATGTTCGGTAGAAATTGCAAGTGAATTTAGA
>JALVAU010000317.1 GCA_027011025.1 Campylobacteraceae bacterium
CCTTAGCGATGATACAACTATCACAAGAAATCTATGTCATTATACAAAAAAAGTGTTAAGAGAAAGATAATGGGTCGATGTCTATCTCTACATGTAGAGCTTTGCATCTGTGGGCAAATTTTAGTAATTCTTGTGTATCTGTGCTTCTTAGGAGCATATTGTATCTGTATTTATTGGCTATCTTCTCTATATTTGCTCTGCCGTATCCTACGATTTCGAGTTTTGGAAAAGATTGTGCTAAGCGGTGGGCAGTCTGTATCATCTCATTTGCTTTTTCGTCTTTTTTGTGTGAGGCTAGGACTTTTAGGAGCTTTATAAATGGTGGATATATCTCTTTTCGATATGTCAATTCATCATTTAAGAAATCCTCATAGTCATCCATAAATCTTTTGATTAAATCCACATTTTGAGTCTGTATATAGACTTCACCCTCCCCGCTTCTGCCTGCTCGTCCTGCTATTTGATGTACTAACGATATAGCTCTCTGTCTTGCTCTAAAGTCTGGCATACTCAAAAGTGAGTCTATGCCCATGATGACACTAAGCCCGATAGAGTGGTAGTCATGCCCTTTTGAGAGCATTTGAGTACCTACCAATATATCTATCTTTTTGTCGTTAAAATCTTTCAGTATGCTGTTTAGCTGTCTTGTTGTTCTTATCTCATCTCTGTCAAATTTTCTTACGGTTTTGTTGCTAAACTCCTCTTCTAGTCTTGCTACGACTTGGGCTGTTCCTATTCTGTTTGAGTGGAGATTATCACCTTTACATGTAGGGCAGATTTTTGGAACTGCTTGTGAAAAATTGCAATAGTGACAAACAAGTGCATTTCTCTTTGTATGCAAGCTCATACCAACACTACAATACGGACAGGTGATGTTCGAGCCACAATCAAAACAGGTGATGTACTTAAAATTTGCACGAGTCGGCAAAAAGATGATAATTTGCTCATCTTTATCCAAATGCTCTTTTATGGTCTGCAACACTCCTTGTGTTATGCCACTTGTACTGTTTTCGTAAATAAATCTCTTTTTGCTTTTAAAGTATGTTCCTCTTAGCCTAAATCTGGGTAGATTTTTGAAACTTCCCAAAGATGGAGTAGCACTACCTAGCACTATCTTTGCTTCAGCCCTCTTGGCGAATAAGAGTGCTAAATCTTTTGCATTGTATCTTGGTCTCTGGTTTGATTTATAACTGTCATCATGCTCTTCATCTACTACTATCAAACCTAAGTTTGACACTGGCAGAAAAAGTGCTGACCTTGTGCCGGCTATGAGCTTGACTTTTCCATCTCTTATATCCTCTAAAATCTTCTCTTTTGACTTTTTGCTCACTTTTGAGTGCCAAATAGCCACCATATCACCAAAGACGATTTTAAGTCTCTTTTTCATCTGTGGAGTAAGTCCAATTTCTGGCATCAAAAATATAGCATTTTTGCCACTGTTTATACAATCTTCTATACACTTGATATATATCTCACTCTTTCCGCTTCCTGTGTCACCAAAAAGCAAAGATCGACTCTTTTTTTGGATAAACTCATAAGCTTTTGTTTGCTCGGGTGACAATATGATATTTGTCTGTATATTTACATTTAAGAAGATTTGGTTTTTTCTATTTGGTATAAAGAGCTTTAGCGCATCACCTAGCGAACAGACATAATAGTCACTGATAAATTTTGCGTTATCCAACATTTGCTTGGTATAATACTCATCTTTGACACTCAGAATCTCCTCACACTTAAACTCTGGCTTAGAGGTTTTGGAGATAACGACACCCAATCTTATCTTTTTATTTAGTGTGATTTCTACTATATTTCCTATCTTTAGTTCATCTTCACTTTCATAAGTCAAAGCAGATAGCGGAGAGTTTAGAAGAGATACTAAGTAGTAGTGTTTCAAATTACTTTGTTAAGTCTTTGCAGTTTTGGTCTGTATGGTC
>JALVAU010000318.1 GCA_027011025.1 Campylobacteraceae bacterium
CATCTAGCGAATGTTTTGCACTTCTTGCACATAATTTTGCATCATTTTCACACAAAAAACATCTCCTAGTAGATACACCCATATCTTTTCTTGATATTTGCATTTTATCGCTATCAATCACATCTATATCCATAAACCTACCTAAAATATGGGTATTTTCTATCTTCAGAGCGATTTTTTTCAATCTTCTAGCATCTTCATCTACAACTATTTGAGCCTCATATCCACTAGGCACACTATATTGTCTGGTCTCTAAAATCTTAAGATTTATTTTTTTAATTTCGGATAATGCACACTCAAAAATGAGTTGTGCATCTTCAGTAAGCTTATTTGGACCGGGAAGATTGACTGATAGACTAAGAAGAGGAGAGTTGTACTTTTCTACTAACTCTCTTTGCCTCTGTACTCTCTCCTCTTTACTTTTTAGTATATTATCTATGCCAAAGCCTTAACAACATCTAGCACAGAACCATCTCTATAGCGAATTGTAGCAACTACCTTATCACTATAATTTATAGGTTTTGGTTTTCCGCAAATTTTAATAGCCTTTTTATACAAATCCTCTATCTCTACCACTGTGATTCCAGCCTTTTTAAGTCTTTGCTTCAATTCAATATTTTTTGGATTTACTGCTACTCCTTGGTCGGTCACTACAACATCTACTGTATTTCCAGGGGTTATTATAGTATTTACCCTATTTACTATAGTAGGAATTCTTCCTCTAGTTAGTGGTGCTACTATAATTGAGAGTTTAGCTTCTGCTGCCGTATCGCAGTGTCCTCCACTAGCACCTCGTAAAATTCCCTTTGATCCAGTCAATACATTTACATTAAAATTGATATCAATTTCTAATGCGCTAAGAACTACTACATCAAGTTGTTTTATGGCTGCACCTTTCGAGCTTGGATTTGCATATTGATTTGCACTTATCTCTATATGATTTAGATTTTCCCCTAGAGATTTTGCTGCAAACTCGTCAAAACTCTGTACATCTAAGAGAGTCTTAATTTGCCCTCTTTTTAACATATAAACCATAGTTCCGGTAATTCCACCCAATCCAAAGCTGGCTGTAATATTTTCTTCTTCCATCTTTTCACTCAAAAATATAGTAGTAGCCAAAGATGCTCCACCTGTTCCTGTTTGCAAACTATAACCATTTTTAAAGAGTCCGGAGTTTACTATAACCCTAGCTGCTCTTCTTGCCAATAAGAGCTCTTTTGGATTTGTTGTCATCCTTGTAGCCCCCTCACCAATCTGACTAGGGTCTCCAACTTCATCTACTAGAACAATAGAGTCAACCTGGTCTTGAGTTATACTAGCAGGAAAACTAGGATACTCTTCCAAGCTTTCACTTATGGCAACAACATACTTTGCATATCTAGCATCTGTCATAGCATAGCCTAAAGACCCGCATTTTGAACGACCCTTATAGCCTGTAGCATTACCAAATCTGTCTATCACTGGGACTCCGATAAAAGCTACATCTATATTTAATTCACCAGATTTTACCAAATGAACTCTTCCTCCATGAGAGTGAACTTGTACTGGCTTCTCCATCAAACCTTTTGATATTGCCTCTCCTAGCTTACTTCTTAAGCCAGAAGTGTATATCTGAGTTACAACACCATTTTTGATATGCTCTATCAAGGGATCATGTACACTAGCAAGCGAACTTGAAGCAAGTGTTAAATCTTTGAAACCCATTTTAGCTATGATATCCATGACTACATTTAAGACTTTATCTCCACCTCGAAAGGCATGATGAAATGATATAGTCATACCATCTTTTAATCCTGATCTTTTTATACTCTCTTCGATGCTTTCACAAATCTTACTAAATCTCTCTTTCCCGCTATGATTCTTGGAACTTGCTTTGAAAAAATCTGCCTTATTTGGAGTTAATTTTGTTATATTTTTTATCTCTTTACTATCGATCATTCATCACCTCCTAGCATACCAGATGCCTTAGCTAACTCCAATGTCCACTGAGCTCTTGCGATAACAGGAGCATCTACCATCTTTCCATCAATAGATACAACTCCCAAGCCTTTTTCTTTTGCATTTGTTGAGGCCTCTATCACATCTAATGCCCACTCAACATCGTTCTTAGAAGGAGCAAATATCTTATGTAAAACAGAAATTTGGTTTGGATTTATGAGCGATTTTCCATCAAATCCCAAATCCTTTATATATTTTGCTTCTCTTATAAAGCCCTCTTTATCTCTCACATCAGAAAAAACGGAATCAAAAGCATGGATTTTTGCTGCACGAGCTGCAAGGAGTATCTGTGCACGAGCTGCCATAAGCTCAGAGCCGGCTTTTGTTCTTTGCGTATGTAAATCTCTCACAAAGTCCTCAGCCCCCAATGCTATACCCATCAATCTATCACTACAACTTGCTATACTCACTGCGTTCACAACACCTTGCGCACTCTCAATTGCTGCTAAAAGCTTAGTTTTTTTATCTGTGCCTATCTTAAACTCTATCTTTTCTATCACCTCTTGCATCTGTAAAACATCTTCAACAGTGTCAGTCTTGGGTAGTCTTATAATATCTACTCCAGCCCTTATGACTGCCTCTAAATCCAATAACCCATATATACTATGAAGTGGGTTTACCCTAACAGCTGTTTCCATATCATCATAGGTAAAATGTTGTAAAGCATGATAAACCATAAGTCTTGCCGAATCCTTCTCCTCTATAGCAACAGAATCTTCTAGATCAAACATAACAGTGTCTGGTCTATACACAAAGGCATTGCAAACCATTGAGGTATTTGAACCTGGAACAAAAAGCATACTTCTTCTTAATTTCATAATTTATCCCACTTAATTTTTTCATCATCATTTGCTCTTAAAATTGCAGCTTGAAGTCTTGCTTTTATAACATAATCAAGTGCGCCTTTATCTTGTACTTTAACACTTATATGGCTTATGTCTAACTCGTTTATAACTTTTTTTATGAGTTCTCTGATATCATCACCATACATCTCTTCGACACTACTTTGAAGCTCTATTTTTATCTTGTCTTCTTCTATTGGCTCTATCTCTATGAAAGCATCACTAGACTCTAATGTGCCGGCATGCGCTCTTTTTTTGATTTTACTCATCGTTTTTCCTAAATATTTTTCAGAAATTCCAGCGTACTAGACGGAACTATTTTTTCCAATTCATTAAAATTTTTAACCTTTAAAAATTCTCTCACCCTAGAAGCAGATATGGCTTTACCATCTTTTTCAACTCTCTGTATTTCAACCATTTCTATAGGATTTGATGCCCCGTTTGGTTCTTCTAAGACTTTTTTCATATTTTTATTATAGTTATTTGTTACGACACAATAGGGTTCAGTTCCAACAAATCTGTGAGTAATCCCTAGAGCGGGAGCCAAATGGTCTCTAAAAATTCTTAGATCTAGCTTTGCGTGTAGCTCATTTATCTTGCCTTTATCTTTTATGAAGTATGTTGGGAAAGTGGCATTTGATATGATGTAGTCTGAGCCTTCGTGTACGGTAACATTTGATATATGAGAGACACCTTTTTTTATCAAATCAATTCTATCTTTAAATTTAAATTCTGAAAGATCTTCTTTCACAACAAATAAATGCAGCCAATCTGATCGCTCTGCAGCCTGCTCAACCAAATATTGATGTCCCAAAGTAAAAGGATTTGCATTCATAACAATACTACCTATAGTATTGCCATCTTTTCTCTTGCTTAAGAGTATTTTTTTATAATTTTCAAGGTTATTACTGTTCTCCATGAGAATTATTTCATTATCACAATTTTCTATGAGTTTAAACCCACAATCCTCAAAAAGATCTGTATTATTAGGAGTACTAAAGATAAAAAGGTCTTTTATGCCTTTTGAGTAAGCAATATTTATAAGGCGGGTCATGATAGATAGTATCAGCCCTTCCCCTCTTCGATGTGGTGCAACAGCAATACCTTTAAGAACTTTTCCATCAAGTCCACCACAAGCTATAAGCTCATCACCGTCTTTTGCTATAACAAAGTTTTCTATAGAGCTTGGAAAATCCAGACCTATATCATTCAAAAATTTTTCTACTCTTTTTACTCTTCTGTTATTTAAGCAATCAAACTCAGAAAAGCTAATAGATGAATCCATAAACTAACCTAATATTTTTTGGTGGAATTATAGCACTTTTAACTTGTATATTGATAAATATTTATGAATTAAAATTTGTAAGTTATGGGTAAGAAGCGATCAAAGTAACCGCTTCTTGTAGTTTTATTATTTTCTAAGTTCTCTAATTTTTGCAGCTTTTCCTCTTCTGTCTCTTAAATAGAAAAGTTTAGCTCTTCTTACTCTTCCTCTTCTAACAACAGTTATACTCTCAATACTATCAGAATAGAGTGGAAAAATTCTCTCGACTCCAACAGAATTTGCACCTATTTTTCTTACATTAAAAGTTGCACCCGTACCAGTTCCTCTTTTCGCTATGCAAACACCCTCATAATTTTGAATTCTTTGTTTGTCGCCCTCTTTAATTTTAACAGCAACTCTGAGTGTATCACCGGCTCTAAAATCAGGAATACTCTTTTCGCTAACTTGGGCTTGTTCAAAAGCTTCTACATATCTGTTTCTCATATCATTTTCCTTTAATATTTCGCAAAAATAGGTCTGGTCTAAAATAATTTGTCTTAAGACCTGACAATTCTTTTTTTAAGGCGTAGATTATAGCGTGATTTCCCTTTAAAAACTCTGAGGGAATAGCACTACCTCTAAAAATATTTGGTTTTGTAAAAGACGGTGCTTCTAAAACACCATCTTCAAAACTCTCTTCGCTCAAAGAATCTTCGTTCCCAAGCACTCCCTTTATATTTCTAGCTATTGCATCACTCATCACCATACTAGCCAACTCTCCACCGGTAAGAACATAATCACCAATCGAAAAAACTTCATTGGCATACTGTTCTATAACTCTCTCATCAATCCCCTCATATCTACCATTTACAAATACTATATGCTTTTTTTTAGCTAACCTCTTAGCATCAATTTGACGAAATGGCTTAGCTGTCGGTAGCGGAAAAACCACATGTATATCTGGATCATCACTCTTCATACTATCTAGCAAATCACATAGTGGCTGAGGGTTCATCAAGAGTCCGGCGCCACCGCCTGCTTGCGCCTTATCTACTTTATTGTGTTTATTTTTTGTATAGTCTCTTGGATTTTTGAAGTCTATCTCTATCTTTTCATTTTTTATAGCTCTTTTCAGTATGCTATCTTCAAAATATGGTGATACAAGCTGAGGAAAAAGAGTGATAAAAGTAAATTTCATGAAAACGCCTAAGAGTTCTTTAAAATATCCAATGCATCTTTGCTATGTACTATTTTTTTATCTTTATCAAAATCAACAATATATCTATCTATATAGGGCAAGTAAAAGAGTTTTGCTAACCCTTGCTCTACCAATTCATTTGCCGTATCGATGAGCAGATAATCATCTAGACCCATTCTTTCTATATCTTTAACTATGCCTAAAACCACAGTCTCCTCCTGCACAACAGAGCCTATCATATCAAACCAAAAGAACTCACCGTCTTCTAATTTACACTCTTTGGAAGTCTCTTCTGCTGTCGTAAAAAGATTTAGGTTTACCAATTTTGCCGCACTATCTCTTGAAGAGTAACCTTTGAACAGTATGGTATTTTTTTTAGGGTTAAATGAATCGATCTGTAGATTAAAGTTTTTATCCGTTGTAAAAGTAGCATTAGGCTTAAATTGCTCTGGAAAGTCACAGTGAATATTGAGTCTTAATTCACCCCTTAAGCCTACAAGTCGCCCAATTTTGGCGACTTGGATTAGCTCATTATTATTATTCATTTTATTCGTCGTTTGCTTTTACGCTCACTCTATATGAAATTCCATCTTTTGCTTTACACCCAGATATGATAGTCTTTAAAGAGTTGATCATTTTGCCATCTTTACCGATAAGCTTACCTGTATCCCCTTTATTAGCATATATAGTTATTTCGCTAAAAGTCTCATCCACATCTGTTTTTTCTACTCTTACAGATTCTGGATTATCCACTAGAAGTTTTGCAAATTCGTAAAAAAATTGATCTATCATAACTATTTGCCAGCGATTTTTGCAACCCTGTCGCTTACTTTTGCACCAACACTTTTCCAATAATTTAATCTATCCATATCTATCTTAATAGTCTCAGGTTCAGTCAATGGATTATAATACCCTATAGACTCTATCCAACCACTATCTCTTCTTTTTCTACTGTCAGTTACTACTATTCTGTAAAATGGCTTCTTTTTTCTTCCCATTCTAGTCAATCTTACTGTTGTCATTTTGGTCCTTTTTTGATTTGAATTATATATGAGGGTAATTTTTGCGCAGAATAAATAGTTATAATGTGCCTCTTTACCACCATATCGGTGTCTTTACGACTCTTGTTCACAGAGGGATTATTGCAAGAGTTAAAAACGAATGTGAATTATACCTTAAACTCCTTTAAATGTAAAGAGTGGGAAAGCATTTATCGCTCTTTCCCTCATCCCTAAACTCCAGCTCCTCGTTCCACCTCTCCTGAGATGGAATGTATAAACTCCTTGCTGTTCATTAAGACCATCTCATCAGAAACAAACTTTTTATCATTAGATAAAATCAAATCACAAGAGGCTTTTTTGGCAATTATATATTGGATAGTATCTTCTAAATCAGTAAATTTTTTATTTTTCTTCATTAGTTTACAACTCTCATCTATCTCAAAGTTTGAAAATTCAACAACACTACATAGTTCATTCAAATCGAGTATGGAATCTAGTGCATCCATCTTCCCTTTTTTTGAAAGAACATAATACAAAGTTGTAATGATATCGCAAGAGGTAAAAAGCTCTATATCATTTTGTTGAAGCAACATAGAGATAACTTCTGAACTCTCTTTATAAAAAGGTCTATTTTCATCATATACATCAAGGATAATGTTTGCATCCAAAAAAACTCTTTTATATTTCACGATTAGCCTTGATAGA
>JALVAU010000319.1 GCA_027011025.1 Campylobacteraceae bacterium
TGCATTATTGTAGCCCCTATATCGAACATAATATACTTCTCTATCTTTTATGGTTACTATTTTGGGTTTTAGATGTGAAAAGTCAGAATTTGCAAAAAGAAGCCTATTTTCTTGATTAATAATTTTATGAAAATGGGTTATATACCCACCATTTCGCCACTGCTTAGGTGTTTGCCCAAATCTACTTTTAAATGCTCTTAAAAATGATGTAAGGATACTATACCCACACATATTGCCTATCTCTGTGATAGTATGGTTTTTATTGGCTATGAGCAAGTTAGCTGCCTTTTGCAATCTTACAGATTTTATCGTCTCATATATATTAGCATTGAGTTGCTCTTTGAATATCCTGTGAAGATGAAATTTGCTGACATTAAAATCCTTTGCAATTGCATCAAGATTAAGGTCTGTGTCTATATGATGAATAATATAATACATCAAATTATTGGCTATTTCATCATGTATCAGTTTTGTTTTTCTTTTTTTCATTGACAGCATTATACACAATTAGCAATAAAAGACAGTTTTAAAGACACGAAATGATGAGAATAGAAGAGGCGTATCTGATACAATACAGGCAAACATTTTAAGGATACTTTGTGGAAATATTTTCAATTACTTTACTCATATCGATCTTCGTATTTTCTTTTGCGACATCAATCACTCCCGGTCCTAACAATATTATGTTGTTATCTTCAGGACTAACTTTTGGATATAAAAAAACCATACCTCACTTGCTTGGTGTTGTTATAGGATTTCCTCTCATGGCTCTTCTTGTAGGATTGGGATTAGGTAAGATATTTGAATCATACCCTACTATTTTGACTATGCTAAAAATAGTAGGCACAGTTTATCTATTGTGGCTTGCTTGGAAGATAGCAAATTCGACACCTTCTTTCAGTGAAAATACAAATAATAGTACACCTTTGATGTTCATGCCTATTGTTCTGTTTCAGTGGGTAAATCCAAAAAACTGGATAAAAATCATCACAGCCATGTCTGTCTATGTCGATTCTGCAGAAAATGCACTGAGCCAAATCCTCGTTATTACCATTGTCTTTCTTTCAACTGTTATAGTTTCTGCCAATACATGGACACTAGGAGGTGTTGCTCTCAAAAGATTTATTAAAAATAAAAAGGCGATAAGAGTATTCAACATATCGATGGCTGTACTGCTCATACTTTCCATTATGTTTAGCTTTTGGAAGTAAATCAAGAAAAGAAATAACTAGATTAATCTTTTATTTTGTAGCAAAATTGCCAATGATATATAAATTGAAATCGCACTTCTGGTTTAAATTTTGGAGAGATTTATTTACATATTAAGCTTATAAATTATGGATATTTATGATAAAATCCAAATGGTAGGATACTATCACTATGGCTAGGTGAGAATTTTGGATTAGGTATTAGTGGGCTAAAAACAGTGTAATTTTATCGAAATGTCTCTCTAAGCCTTCAAATCCATGATCTCCGCCATCTTCTATGACTGTTTTGCAACCGTTGTAAAAATTCAATGCTACTTTATAGTCTAGAACATTATCGCCACTTTGTAGAAGTAGAAGATAGTTTTTCAAAGTTGGTTTTTTAACTTTTAACTCTTCTAGCTCCTCTAAGTGTTTTTCTTTCCATATAAACTCTTCACCGTTTGTTCTGGTGTTTAGTCCTAGATATTTTTTGGTTGTTGTGTAAGGTTTCACAGATGGATTTATGAGTACTGTTTTTAGGTTATACTTTTCGCTTAGATATGTGGCATAGTATCCAGCTATCGAACTAGCTATGACGCCTTTTATCCCTTTTTCTGAGATAATATTTTCCAGATATGCTATAGCTTTTTGAGGTTGCACTGGGTGATTTGAGATAAAGATATTTTCTTTAAAATGACCTTTAAAGAGACCTGATTTGTATGATTTGCAAGTTGCTCTGAAG
>JALVAU010000320.1 GCA_027011025.1 Campylobacteraceae bacterium
GTATAAATATAGACTCTATATTTGACCAAGTTGAGCTAGGAGTTGAGAGAAGTAGTGATGTTGATTACGATAACTCTACAAAGAGTACAGATATAACCAGATATTTCGTAAATCTAATAAAATCTTATCCTTTGCAAAATAAACTTTCACTCTACTCTTTGATTGGTTTAGGATATGAAAATTTATCTACTGATTTTGCAGGCAATGATGATAGTGGATTTTTTAATTACGGTTTAGGTCTAAAATATATGTTTAATGATAATTTTTCTCTAAGAGCAGAGGTGAGACATGCTATAAAATTTGACCATGGTGACAACAATCTTTTCTATACAGTTGGATTTGTGATTCCATTTGGTAAAAAAGCTGAGCCAATGGCAGCACCAAAACCAAAACCGGCACCAAAACCGGTGGTTGTGGGTGATGATGATCATGATGGTGTAAACAATAATCAAGATTTATGTCCAAATACAAAACCGGGAGTAGAGGTAGATAAGAAAGGTTGTGAATTAGATAGTGATGGAGATGGAGTAGTTGACAGCCAAGATGTGTGCCCAAATACAAAAGCTGGTGTAAAAGTAGATGCCAGAGGTTGTGAATTAGATAGTGATGGAGATGGCGTAGTAAATAGCGAGGATTTATGTCCTAATACTCCGGCCGGAAGTGTTGTAAACAGTGATGGCTGTGTAAAAGTCATACATTTACATGTAACTTTTGATACAAATAAAGCAAACATTTCAGAAGCATATATGAAGCAAATTAGAAAAGTTGCTACCTTTATGAAGATAAACCAAGATTACAGTGTTGTGCTTGAGGGAAATACAGACTCAAGAGGAAGTGAAAAATACAATATGAAACTCTCTATTATGAGAGCAAATGCTGTTGCAGATGCATTAGAGTCTTTAGGGGTATATCCAAGTAGAATAACTGCTAAAGGATTAGGGGAATCAAACCCTATAGCTAGCAATAAAACAGAAGAAGGCATGGCTCAAAACAGAAGAGTTGATGCTAGATTTATGAAATAAAAGGTCTTTGGATGGATTTTAATATGGATACGGCAATAGCATTTATTAGTCTATACGGTCTTAAATTTATAGGTGCTGTACTTATATTTTATATAGGTAAAATAGTTGCCAAATTTTTGACAAAAATATCAAAAAAGGCTATGCAAAAAGCAAATCTTGATGAGACGATAACGAAGTTTGGTGCCAATGTGATATATGGCGGTATGATGGTATTTATCATACTAGCTGCTCTTAGTAAACTTGGTGTAAATACAAACTCATTTATAGCGGTATTAGGAGCTGCCGGCTTAGCTGTAGGGCTAGCTTTTCAAGGTACGCTCTCAAATGTTGGTGCAGGTGTATTGTTGGTATTTTTCAGACCATTTAATGTTGGCGATTTTATAAGTGCGGCAGGAGAAAATGGTGTTGTTGAGGAGATAAATCTCTTTAGCACTCTGCTTAAAACGGGAGACAATAAACAAATTATCGTTCCAAATTCAGCTATAATCGGTAGTAATATCACAAACTTTTCAGCAAAAGAGACAAGAAGGGTTGATTTTGTATTTGGTATAGGTTATGACGATGATCTTAAACTTGCCAAAAAAACTCTAGAAGATATTATAAATGCAGATGAAAGAGTCCTAAAAGATCCTGCTCCATTTGTAGCAGTTAGCGAATTGGCAGACAGTAGTGTGAATTTTGTAGTTCGTGCATGGGTAAAGAGTGGGGATTACTGGGGAGTAAAATTTGACACTACAGAAAAAGTCAAATTAACTTTTGATGAGAAAAATATCTCCATTCCATATCCACAGATGGATATACACCAAGACAAATAAACTTCAAGGGGGAGGGGATAGTATCCTTTCCCCCTCAAATCTACCTATATTTTAGAGAGATATATATGAATATTTAAGTGTTGGTTAGTTA
>JALVAU010000321.1 GCA_027011025.1 Campylobacteraceae bacterium
AGTTTTTCTGAAAAATAACACCATAGAAGTACGGGGTAAAGACGGAGTCAAAGACTTTAAAATAGAAAAGAGTTATAAAGTTTTGGTTGACAACAATGATGATGTGTACGAAGATGATGATTTAGCGACTTACACCACATGGAAAGAGGGTCCTATACTAAATGGTCTTTTTGTTACTCTAAAAATTTCAGGTCTTGCTTTGATAATAGCTTTTATCTTGGCCTCCATACTTGCATTTATGAGAATTTCAAATTATCATTTTCTCAAAGATATAGCTACATTTTATATAGCTGTTATCAGGGGAACTCCTCTGCTTGTTCAGATTTTTATCTTCTATTTTATTATTGCTACAATTTTTAGTATAGAGAGATTTTATGCTGGAGCTATATCTTTAGGTCTTTTTTATGGAGCATATATAGCAGAAGTTTTAAGAGGAGCTATACAATCTATAGATAAAGGACAAACGGAAGCGGCAAAATCACTTGGTATGAACTACATCCAAACTATGGGCAGCATCATAATGCCTCAAGCTTTTAAAAGAGCTCTTCCTACGCTTGTAGGTGAAACAATAGCTCTAGTAAAAGACTCTTCTTTGGTTTCAGTCATATCCATTACGGATTTGACAAAAGTCGGTAGAGAGATAGTTGCAAATACTTTCTCGCCATTTGAAACATGGCTGGTAATTGCCGCTATCTATTTTGGCATCACATTTACTCTATCTGTAATCGGCAGAAGGATAGAAAGTAGAATGAAAAAGCAAGGTGGCATGTAAAATAAATAATTTTACATGCATACCTCATCTCTTAACTCTTGCTCTATCTCTTTTTTTCTTTTCTGGATATAATCATTCATTATTTCTTGGGTTTGTGAGTCTGGAGATATATTGATGCAGTATCTAAATGAATCTGCATGTTGTTTTATCTCTATGATTTCACCTGTTGTTTCTATGCGGAGTTTTTTATCAGGATATATTAATTCAAATTCAATAATGATTTTAGCACCGCTATAAAAGTCCATATTATCCTTGCTAACTACCCCCATTCCACATATAGATAGGTCGTATAAATTTCCGACTATTTGTGTATGTTCATCACTTTTTAATTTCACATGTACTAAAATATCTGGATAAACTCTAGTTTTCTTTCTTTTTGATGCGGGGAGATTGACAAGATAGACAAAGTTTTCTAAAACAACTGTATGATTTGTAAAATCACTATGAACTATCTCTGCTCTTATATATCTGTGAATATTGTCATCTTTAAGAATATATGCTTTTCCTTCTAAGTTCATAGCAATCTCTTGAAGTTCATTTTCCACTTTAAACAGAACTTGATCATTGTTGATATCAACAACTTCCCCCTCTCCTAAGATCATATATCCTTGATATAAATTCATAAACTTAACATGAGTATTATTGCTTTTAACAAGATGAATAATATCTACGATATTTCCGGCTTTACTCAGAGAGTTATTGCTTTTGAAGTTTATAAGAGTATCGTTATTATCTATATTTTTCCTAATATAATCCTCAAACAGTTGCAAAAACCTACCAAAAGCCTGTATTAGTTTTTCAATATAGTCTAAACTTGGAACATCTCTCTTCTTCAGATGCAAAAGATAATTTTCAAATGTATAAAGAAACACTCTATTTAGCACATAGCCTAAATGCACCCCATCTTTTTTCATCTTCAATATGATATTGTCGATTTGCCCACTCAGTATAATTTTATCCGAAAATATATTATCCAAAATCTCACTGGCAACCATTTTCGCCTCTTTCTTATCAAGAGACAGGTCGCGATGGACACATTGTGAGGAGAAAAATTCAATAAATTTTATATGAAAATCTAATAAAAAATTTTCAAAATCTTCTCTAAATCTTTTTTTCATACAATCACCCTTTTATAACTGATGTTAAATCCAAG
>JALVAU010000322.1 GCA_027011025.1 Campylobacteraceae bacterium
GCTTTGGCTTTGGCTTTGGCTTTGGCTTTGGCTTCGGTTTTGGTTTTGGCTTCGGTTTTGGTTTTGGCTTCGGTTTTGGTTTTGGGGTGATTTTTTTTACAACTTTTATTTTTTTAGGATGGTGTAAAATTTTTGGTATCATGATCCGGTGTATGTGTATTTGAGTAGTTTTTTTCTTTTTTGCTATATTTGTACTGAAATTTGCAAATACAAGAGATAAAATTGTGGCGTATATCAGTGATGTGACTAAAAATGAGGAGAAGTATCTATTCATGTTTGGTTATGATTCCTAGATTTGTGTATCCTTTTTCTTTTAGCAAATCGATAACTTTTACAAAATTGTCAAATTTGGAGTTTTTATCGCAGTTTATATTTATGGCTACACTTTTTTTATAAGATGAAAGTCTAGGTTCTATCTGCGAGAGGGTAATCTCCTCTTTGTTGAAGTAGAGATTACCGTCTTGTTTTATGGTTAAAATTATGATTTTTTGTTTGCTGATTTTTACAGAACTTTTACCTTCGCTTAGATTTACAGGAATCATGCCGGTTGCTATAAAAGTTGCCGTTGTCAAAACGATGACGAGTAAAACCAGCATGATATCTATAAAAGGGACAACATTTATGGAATCAAATTTTTCTATTTTCATGCATCATGTCCCATTTTGCCAATATAACTTCTAATTTTCTTCCAAGATGATTATAAAACATCATGGAAGGAATCGCCACTATAAGACCCATGGCAGTAGCTTTTAGTGCTAGAGCTAGAGATGTCATGATTATTTTTATATCCATATTTCCACTTTGACCCATAGCATAAAATGTGATAATAATACCAAATACAGTTCCAAGTAACCCTATATAGGGTGCATTGGAGCCAAAAGAGGAGATGATTGTGATGTGATTTGTCAAATCAATCTCAAGCTGTTCTTTTTGTTCATATTTTTTAAGTTTGATTTGTCTAAAAAACAGTAATCTCTCCAAGTAAAACCACAAAGACAAAAAACTCATAAGAGCTAAAACACCCAAAACACCAAAATCAACCGCACTCTTTAAAAATTCGATATTCACCACTGTCCTTTAAAAACTGTATTTTAAATT
This sequence comes from Campylobacteraceae bacterium, assembly GCA_027011025.1. Classification (GTDB taxonomy): domain Bacteria; phylum Campylobacterota; class Campylobacteria; order Campylobacterales; family Sulfurospirillaceae; genus JAADIZ01. Next base: position 1,099 of record JALVAU010000322.1, read on the forward strand.
TGCATAAAAATAACGCCCCGGTTCATTTAGAAGCATAACATCTCCTGTTGAGCCGGATACTAAATTCAAGTCTTTATATGTATTTGAGATGGCATAATCTTTGTCAAATAGATTATCAACACCTAAAGTCAGATTGAAACCTTTGTAAAAATCTTTACTGACTTTTAGATTTAAAACACTCCAGCTGTCTATAGCCTGTTCTCCATTGTCTGAGTCATATTTACTCCATTTCCCAGAAGCTACGACTTCAGCTCTTAAGCTTAGGGTTGAGTCATAATCATAATTTACAGCGATATTTGCTTTAACCGGCGGTATAGAGGGCAAGTCTGTATCACTTTGTCCAGCTAACGGATCATCTTTTTTACCGACTTGATAAGCGATACCATAATCAAAATACAGATCATCAGTTGCAAAGTAACTACCGCTAAACTCTATACCATATATCTTTGCATCTGTATTTTGATACTGTTTAGCAGTAGAGTTATAGACTATAAAATCTTTTAAGATGCTATAAAAAACTTTTGCTTTAAAAGTGCTATTAGCAAAGGTACCCTCTACTCCGATATCACTTTCATAATTTTTAGTCTCTTTGAGGTAAGGATTTCCTATCAGTAGCCCATCGGTTGCTCCTGTCAAATCTTTTCCTCTGTCGTGTGATTCTTTGCCATCAGGAACTCTTATAGATTTTCCAGCCCCAATAAAATATTTGAAGTTTTCATTTAGATTATAATATGCAAAGATGTAACCGGATATATCATTAAAAGTAGAATCTGGATCGCTGTTGCCGGCCTCTATCTTGGTATGGTCATATCTTAGTCCACTG
>JALVAU010000323.1 GCA_027011025.1 Campylobacteraceae bacterium
GTATTCAACTTATAGATATATTGCCTAAAACAAGAATGCAGGAGGACAGATGGCTTATAGTTGCAACAAATGAGAGAGCAGCTCCATTGGCAAATATAATATCTATGAGATTAAATTTGGATTATGATATTTTATTTAGTGAGCCTATTATGTCTCCAAATAACCCTAACTGCCAAATCGCTATAGTTAGTGAAACAGAAGAGATTGTAGTAAACGAAGCACTGCTTAAATCTTTTGAGATAAATTTAGATTATGTTTATGGGCAGGCAAGAAGACTTTATGAAGAAAAAGTTATGCCTAAAATTTATAAGTATAGAAAAGGAGAATTGATAGATTCCATAAAAAATAGAAATGTTTTGTTTGTGGATTTTGGAAGTCAAACAGGTTTCAATATGGTCTCTTGTCTAAAAAGTGCCATAAAAAGAGGAGCAAAATCTGTGATGTATGCTACGCCAATAATGGCAAAAGATGTGTATGAATCACTAGAGCTTGTAACAGATGAAATTTTTTGTGTTAAAAAGATAAAAAATTTTGTTAATGTAGATTTTTATTATGAAAATATGCAAAAAATATCACAAGATGATATAATAAAGATTTTAAACAATTCAAAAGGATACTTGCCTTTTAATAAAAATAGGAGTGATGATGGAATATAGAGTTGAAGTAAATAACCAAGTTGAGATTTATGATATAGGCAAGGTTGCAAGACAAGCAGCAGGTGCAGTTATGTTAAAAGTGAAAGATACCGTGATATTGGCAACAGTCGCGAGAGATGATGTGCAAGTGGACGGAAATTTTGTACCTTTGACTGTGCAGTATATAGAAAAAACTTATGCTTCCGGTAAGTTTCCCGGAGGTTTTATAAAGAGAGAGACAAAACCTAGTGATTTTGAAACATTGACTTCAAGAGTAATAGACAGGAGTCTTAGACCACTTTTCCCAGATGGATATGCTTATCCAACCCAGTTGACAGTTTTTGTTCTTAGCTGTGATCCTGAAGTAGATCTTCAAGTAGCCGCATTAAATGCAGCAAGTGCAGCACTTGTTCTCTCTGATATTCCTGTAAACAAAGCTGTTTGCGGAGTCAGAATAGCCAAGATTGATGGAGAGTTAACTGTAAATCCATCAAATTCACAACTAGATAACTCTAGTTTGGATCTGTATGTAGCAGGTACAAAAGAGGAGCTTTTGATGATAGAGATGAGATCTATCGCGACAATGGATACAGAAGTTATGCCCTCTATCGCTATTGACCCGATGATAGATCCGACACTAAGTGAAAATCTTATACCAAGACAAAATATAAATGAATTTAGTGAAGATGAGATACTAGAAGCTATAGATAAGGCACAAAGTGCGATATCTGATGGTGCATCTGCTTATGAAGAGGTTTTTATCCCTATTAAGAAAGATGATGCGGTGTTGGAGTATAAGCAAGATTTATTGGATGATAATATTGCAGCATATATAGATGAGTTTTACAAAGATGATGTTAAGTTTGCTATATCACAGATGGCAAAGAGTGAGAGAGCAAATGAATTAAATATGATAGTAAAGAAGATACTAAGTGATGATATTGCCAAAGAGGAAGAGTGGGATGAAGATGTACTCAAAAATGTGATAAATGAGTATAAAAGAGGCATTGTCAGAAAGATGATTGTAGAACAAAGAGTTAGAGCAGACGGTAGATCTTTGGAGGAGGTTAGACCTATCTCTATAGAGACAAATCTACTACCTAGAGCTCATGGGTCTTGTCTGTTTACTAGAGGTCAAACCCAAGCTTTAGCCATAGTTACGCTTGGCGGTGATAAAGATGGTCAAATGTATGAGAGATTGACTTCTAAGGGTAACTTGACAGAAAATTTTATGGTTAATTACAACTTTCCGGGCTTTTCTGTGGGGGAAGCAGGTTTTATAAAAGCTCCGGGCAGAAGAGAGTTGGGACATGGCAATTTAGCTCGTCGTGCCCTAGAGCCTACTTTAGATATAGATAGACTTCAAACTATCAGATTGGTTTCTGAAATCCTAGAATCAAATGGTTCATCTTCACAGGCTACTATATGCGGAGGCTCTTTGGCACTTAGAGCAGCCGGTGTAGATGTAAAGAAACTTGTTGCGGGAATTGCCATGGGTGTAGTTTTTGAAGATGATAAACATGCGATATTGACCGACATCATGGGGCTAGAAGATCATGACGGTGATATGGATTTTAAAGTAGCAGGAACAAGAGACGGTATAACTGCACTTCAGATGGATATAAAACTAGGTGGCATATCAAGAGATATTTTAAAAGAGGCTCTTTATCAAGCAAAAGATGGCAGAAATCATATACTAGATATTATGGAAGATGCCAGCGAAAATATACATGTAAATAATAAAATACTTCCAAAACTAGAACTTTTCAATATAGATCCGTCTAAGATAGTAGATGTTATAGGGCAAGCAGGAAAAACTATACGAGAAATAATAGAAAAATTTGAAGTTTCGATTGATTTAGATCGTGATAAAGGTGAGGTGAAGATCGCAGGAGACAATAAAGAGAAAGTAGAAGCTGCCAAAAACCATATAGTAGAGATTGTCAATAAACCGTCTCGCGGAAGAGACAATAGAGGCGGAAGAGACAATAGAAGAGGTGGCAATCACAGAGAGAGTAAGCCGATACCAAAATTTGTACAAGATGAAGTAGTTGACGGTATTGTCAGAAGAATTGTAGATTTTGGTGCATTTGTTGAGTTGCCGGGCGGTATTGACGGTCTTTTGCATATTAGCAAAATAGCAGATCACAGAGTAGAAAAGGTGAGTGATTATCTAGAGGTTGATCAAAAAGTAAAAGTTAGAATATTAAAACAAAATGGAAATAAAATAGAATTGGGATTGGTTAAAGAGTAATTAATCACTGGTCTTACGCACTTTTTTCTCGAAAAGTCCTACTTTTCGCAAGCTTTAGGGGGTTGTAGGGACTTTTTAGTCCCTGCCACTATAACGAGCTTTGCTCATTATAGTGTGTATAAAGTCACTTAATCATTTTTTAACGAAAAGTTAGATACTATATCGGCGAAACAAAGTGATAAGTAGGGATACGCAAGCCGAACGGACTTTGTAAAAAATAATATTAAAGATTGTATCTTTAATGAGGAGAAAATAGATGAAGAAGATTGTTTTTTTATTGGTAGCATTTGCAGGTTTTGCATTTGCCGGTGAAGGTGAGAGTATGATCCAGGCTTACTCTGTTGTTGCTGCTGGACTAGGTCTTGGTCTTGCTGCTCTTGGTGGAGCTATCGGTATGGGACATACTGCTGCTGCTACTATAGCAGGAACTGCAAGAAACCCGGGTCTTGGCGGAAAATTAATGACAACTATGTTTATCGCTCTAGCGATGATCGAAGCACAGGTTATCTATGCACTTGTTATTGCTCTAATAGCACTATATGCAAACCCTTTCTTAGGATAAGACTTATATACACAGAGGGAAACCTCCCTCTGTATCTACAAAAAGCGACCATGGTGGAATTGGTAGACACGCTATCTTGAGGGGGTAGTGCCGCAAGGTGTGCGAGTTCAAATCTCGCTGGTCGCACCATTGTTTAGGGCTTGAGCTAACTTTTGTGCCACATTTTGTGCCGGTTAGGTTAAAATTTCTTGGTAACTCATTAATCTCTTCAAATCTAAATTTATAATTTTCTTTTTTCAAATTTTCAAAAATTGCACTTCAGATTTAAATTTTTGTATAAAATGATAATGATTATCAATCTAAGAACATTTTAATTTTAATTTTGCTATTATTCCATCAAATAAAAGACATAAGGAGAAATTGGTGAAAAGAATTTCCGATTTAGAAATTGATGAAGAAGCTATAGTAACCAAAATTTTTGCGAAAGAACCTGTTAAAGGCAGACTTTTATCTATGGGTATTGTTAAGGGTGCAAAAGTGAAAGTTATAGCACATACTCTTGCAAGACAAACTTGGGATATATTAAGCAATAATACAAAAGTAGCACTTAGAGATGAAGAAGCAAGCAGTATAGAGGTAAAGAGTATTTATGAATGATGAGATAAAAGTAGCGATAGTAGGACAACCAAATGTCGGCAAGAGTTCCATAATCAATGCATTAAGCAATGCAAAGTTACATGTTGGCAATTTTAGTGGTGTAACGGTTGAGAAAAAAGAGGTTTTTCTCAAAAGAGATATTTTTGATATAAAGATGACTGATTTGCCGGGTATTTATGCTCTAAATGCCTATACTCCAGAAGAACAGGTGGCAAAAGATTTTTTACTAAATGAAGATTATGACATTGTTGTAAATGTCGTAGATGCAAATACTCTCTCTAGAAATCTTATATTTACTATGCAACTTCTTGATATGCATAAAAAAACAATTTTAGTTATCAATATGGTGGATGAGATCGAAAAAAAAGGTGGCTCTATTGATAAAAGTAAGATAGAAGAGTTGCTTGGAATACCGGTAATTTTGACTTCCGCAAAAGAGAATAGAGGAGTTGAAGAGATAATATCCCAGATAATAAAACTGCATAAAACACCTTTGGCTAAGAATAAAATTTTTTATAATGAGAAGATTGAGGAGAGAATTGAGAGACTAGCAAAAATTCTTAGAAAATCACCGCATTTTAAAAGCAATGATGTCTCAAGGTTTATGGCAATCAGACTTTTAGACAGGGATGAAGATGTCTATAAGATGATTCATGATCTGCCGATATTTATAGAGGCACACAATGCTCTTGAAAAGATGTATAAAGATCTAGAATTAGAGTTTGATGAAGAGAGCACCACTGATATATTGGCAAATGAGAGGGCAGCAATCTCATATAATCTTCAGATGGAGACTATAGACCTAGATGAAGAAGAAGAATCATTGAGTGAGAAATTAGATAACTTTTTGATTCACCCTGTTTTCGGGCTTCCTATATTTCTGTTTTTTATGTGGACACTTTTTCAACTGACATTTGTACTTGGAAATTACCCCATGAATGTAATTGATGCAATTTTTAGTGAGACTTCATCATTTTTGGCTGATTTTTTACCAAAAGGGATATTTAATTCTGTGCTTACAGAGGGAGTATTGCCGGCAGTTGGTGCAATAGTTATGTTTTTACCAAATATCTTGATACTATTTTTAGGACTGAATTTACTTGAACAAACAGGTTATATGAGCAGAGCCTCCTACTTGATGGATGGATTTTTAAAAAGATTTGGTCTTCAAGGAAAAGCCTTTGTGCCACTTGTTAGTGGATTTGGATGTACGGTGCCGGCATATATGGCCGCAAGAACTCTAAAAAATCCAAAAGATAGAATTATTACCATGCTTGTTCTTGGTTTTATGAGTTGTGGAGCTAGATTGCCTATATATGTACTGTTAGTTTCTGCATTTTTTGCTAATCACAACCCCGGAAATATGTTGTTTTTTATATATATTGGTGGTGCATTTTTAGGTTTGATAGTTGCTAAAATTTTAAGAACAGTTTTGTTTAGGGGTGAGCCTGAACCATTTGTTATGGAGATGCCACCGTATAGATTTCCATCATTTAAAGCTCTTGCTATGGATTTGTGGATAAAGACAAAAATGTTTTTGAAAAAAGCAGGAACTTTTATAGCTATAGCTGCGATGGCAATATGGTTTTTGAGCTCTTATCCTGTAGATAATAAATTAGTTCAAAACTATCATGCAAAGATAGAGCAAACTACAAATATTAGTAAAAAACAAAACCTAGAAAATGAACTAAAGGCAAAATTACTAGAAGATAGTTATCTAGGAAGTGTTGGGAAGTTTATACAGCCGGTATTTGCACCTCTTGGATTTGATTGGAGATTAAGTATAGCAGTTGTGACAGGACTCAGTGCAAAAGAGGTAGTTGTTTCGACTTTAGGAACTCTATATGCTATGAGTGGAGCAGATGAAACAAGCAAAGGTCTAGTCTCGAAGATGAGGCAAAATGTTGATTTTAAAGCTGCTGTTGCTTTGATAATAATCATTATGATTTATTCTCCATGTTTGGCAGCTATGGGAACTTTTTATGCTGAAGTTCCACAATGGGCATGGAGAACATTTTATACAATTTACCCAAATGTAGTAGCATGGTTGTTAGCTTTTGGAGTATATAAAGTACTCGCTTTGATGGGGTATTAAGTCTCTTTGATGTATAATAAGACCACTGTTTATACTGTGCAGTGGTCTCATAATTTAAAGAGACTCAAAGGGAAGATGAAAATGACACAACTTGATAAATTAGAAAAAGGCAAAAGAGCCATAATTGAAAGCGTAGATTTAGACAGAGATACAAAAAGGCGCTTTTCAAATATGGGCATCAGCCCCGGTGTTATTTTGAGAGTTTGCAGAAGAACATTCGGAAGTGACTCTCTACATGTAAAGCTAGAGTGCGCAGCCTGTGTAGCCCTCAGTAAAAATGAAGCAAAACACATTAATGTAACCCCAATAGGTGGCAAAGGTGGCTTGGGCCTAGGGTATTGCCGCAGGGGTGGATTTAAAGCAAAAGATTTTTGTTGCGAGAGAGAAGATTGTCAGCTTCAAAAAGAAGATTAGTTCATTTCCGAATCATCATATGGATCTAAATGAGTATTGATGACCCACTCGTCATTTTTGCTTAATTCTCTTATATTGTCTTCAACTCTATCGGCAGCACGGTGAGCTTCTAGTAGTGATATGTCAGTATCAAATACTAAGTGAACATCTACGAAGTTTGTATTTCCTGATTTTCTTGTTTTTAGAAAGTGATAGTCATTTACCGCTTTTTCATTTTTTATAATATCTTTTATGTTTTGGACTATCTCTTCATCAAGAGCAGCATCCAAAAGCATATATACACCGTCTTTTATGATTTCATAAGCTGAATATATAATATATATAGAGATTGCAACACCCATGATGGAATCTATAAGATAAAAATCAGTCAGCTGAATCACTACTAAAGATACAAGTATAATTCCATTGCTG